>CAZBCK010000011.1:0-23438 GCA_964490635.1 uncultured Candidatus Saccharibacteria bacterium
CTGAATTTATGCCAACAAGCGATCAGAGTATGATGATTATGAAAGTTGAAATGCCAGTGGGAACTTCTTTAGAAGAAACAAGCAGGAAAGTTCAACAAGTTGAAAAAATAATTATTAGTCAGACAGGAGATGATTTAATTAGCGCGACGAGTTTTGGCGGCACAAGCGAAATGTCAAGCAAAGGAGCTTCTATGGGAATGGGATCGGGTGGAGTAAATGAAGCTCAGATTATGCTTCGGTTTAAAGATAAAAAAGAAAGAAAGCGATCCTCCTCGGAAATTCAGGAAATTATTCGAAAAAACATTCCGCAAATTAAAGGGTTAAAAGTCAGTTTTATGGATATGAGCGGCGCGATGATGGGCGGAACAAGCTCTCCCGTGGAAATTAAGATTTTCGGCAAGGATTTAGATAAACTAAAGAGTATTGCCGGCGAGATGGTCCAAAATATTTCCAAGGTTGAGGGAACACGCGATGTTAGCGTTTCTTTAAATCAGGGCAAGCCAGAAATGGTTATTAAAATTGATCGGGAAAAAGCTTCGCGGTTCGGTCTTACTGTCGGACAAATTGGTTCGGTTGTAAGAAATTCTCTCCAGGGAGTCGCGGCAACTCAATTAAGAAAAGGTGGCGAAGAAACCGACATTAGAGTCCGTTATGATAAAGTTTATCGCGATGATCTCGAAAGCATTGAGAATCTGCCGATTGTTTCTCCGTCCGGCGCCAGAATTTCCTTAAAGCAAGTAGTTCAAATTTCAAAGGAAGAGGGACCGGTAAAAATTGATCGCGAGGATCAATTGCGGGTTGTTTCCGTAACGGCAAATACCGCCGACCGCCCGGTGGGAAATATCGTTAATGATATTAAAAAGGAATTAAACAATTCCGAATCTTCAAAATTGCCAAATGGATATTTTATAGAGTACGGCGGATCATACAAGCAAATGCAAGACACTTTTGGCGTTTTGGCAACCGCTTTGGTATTGGCGATCCTGTTGGTTTATATGGTTATGGCTTCACAATTTGAATCCTTAATTTATCCATTAATAGCGATGGCAGAACTGCCACTAGCTTTTATCGGAGTCGGCTTAGCGCTTTTAATCACTGGGCAAAATTTGTCCCTTCCTTCTTTTATGGGAATTATTATTCTTGCGGGAATTGTGGTCAATAACGCTATCGTTTTGATTGATTATATTAATCAGCTCCGCGCGCGAGGAATGGAAAAATGCCGGGCGATTGTAAAAGGCGGAACAGATCGTCTTCGTCCAATTTTAATTACTTCCCTAACAACTATTTTCGGAATGCTGCCAATGGCGGCTGCTACCAGCGAAGGTTCGGAAATGATGAAACCAATGGCAGTCGCGGTTATCGGCGGACTGGCAGTTTCCACAATTTTAACTTTAGTGGTAATTCCTGTTATTTATAGTTTGGCGGAAAGGCGTAAAACAAAACAATGACCGTAGAACTTCAAATTCTAATCTCTGTTATTACTGTTTTTGTTTTGGCAGCTTACGCGCAGATTAACGCGGAGCGGTCGGGTATTCCGGGAGTTATTTTTCTTTTAATCGTTGGGTTTTTGGCCGGACCCGAAGTTTTAAATATAATTTCGCCGGAGGTTTTTGGCAGCGGGCTGAAAGTCCTTATTTCTTTAGCGGTGGCGATCATTGTTTTTGAAGGCGCTTTTTCAATTAAGCAATATGAATTTGAGAAAAATAGAAAAACGATCAGGCGGCTGGTTTCAGTAGGATATATAATCACGCTTTTTGGTACAGCGACAATCAGCAAATTTATTTTAAATATTCCATGGGACATTGCTCTTCTTTTTGGCGCTTTGGCAGGAATGACCGGACCAACAGTTATTACACCAATCCTAGAGAGAATTTCCGTTGGCAAGAATTTAAAAATGGTTTCAATCGGAGAAGGAATTTTTGCCGATCCGATCGGGACGATAACAGCGGTTGTGGTCTTGGAAATAATCAGAACGGGAAGCAGGTTTAACCTTCTTGAATTATTCGGCAGCTTGGGTATAATTAGCCAAAGGTTAATTCTGGGAATAATTATTGGAATTAGCGCCGGCGTTGCTTACAGTTATTTATCTAAACATTTGAAAAATTTGTCGGCGCAAGTTAACAATCTTAGCGCTTTGGCTTTCGCCCTTTCTTCTTTTGGTTTGGCGGAGATAATTATGCCGGAAACCGGCATTATGGCGGCAGCTATGGCGGGATTAACGACTGCTCAACTGGGAATCCCTCACTATAAAGCGGTTAAGAAATTCAAGAATGAACTGACTTTTTTAGCTTTGTCATTTGTCTTTATTGTTCTGGCGGCAAGCATAAAAGTAGCTGATATTACCCAACTGGGATACCGGGGATTATTGATAGTGCTTTTGCTTATTGTTCTAGTCAGGCCGATAGCTGTCTCTGTTTCAACTCACAAATCGTTATTGTCTAAGAAAGAGAAATTCTTTTTATCCAACTTTGCCCCCAGAGGAATCATTGCCGTTTCAATGGTGGTTTACGCCAGTTCTATTTTGGTTAACATCGGAAGAGAATCGGATGCTCAAATATTAAACGGGCTGGTGTTTTTAACAGTAGTTTTGACTATTTTGATTCAGGGTTTAAATGCCGAAAAATTGGCGAGGAGACTAGGCTTGATCGGGGAAGATTAGAATTTTAATTTTGAGTATTAATTAATTATTTTTAATAAAGAAAGGAGGTAGACAGAATGAAAAAATTAGCTAAAGCTTTCTCAGTTTTATCAATGATTACTTGCACTTTAGTTTGTAGCGCTACTACTTTAGCGTATGTTTCTCCGTGGGGAACGCAATGCCAACCAAGTGGCGTTCCGACCGATATCAGACAAGCAATTATGAATGTTACTAATTGGATTTTGGGATTTGTTTCAATGATTTGCGTCTTGGTAATTATTTACGGTTTAGTCAGTGGTGCTGACACTATTAAATATGGAGTTCTAGGTTTGGTTGTCTGCGGTCTGGCTTACGCAATGGTTATTGTAATCTCAACGGTTATTTTAGGATAAAATTTCATTGGCTTTGGATTTAGAATGGTTATAAAATGTACGGAATGCTTTTTAATTAAAGTTTATTCTTTAGGGTTGCCACTTATAAAAAGTAAAACTCTAAAAAATGGACTTTAATCTGCCAATAAACTTATTGGAGTGAAAAATTGTTCATTAAAAACAAAGGAGGAATTGAATTGAAAGTGTTAAGAATGTTTATTGAACACCCAGCGAATTTTACCCTGAAAAGAGTAGTAGCGGCCGGCATTGTTTCCTTTATTTTTTTAGGAATAATGCTGGGCATTGTCGGTTTCGTAACAACGGGAATTATAAGATTTTTCCCTTTCCTGAACTGGTGGATATTATTGTTAGTCATTCTGATATTAGGAGTAACTATAAATATTTTAGGAAGCCAGAAGTTCTCTGATAGTAATTCCTTTGGGATTATTATGGCAAGGTCTATTAAGAATTTTGCTGAAAATATTGTCAAGAAAAATCAAGACGCTATTAATGCTGATTCGGTTTATCTTGATGATTTATGGGGAATTTCCCATCTTCGGAATGAAACAAGAGAAACTGACAAGATAATAATGAGAGGACTGCTGGAGCTAATAAAAAACAGAGAGATGAGGGAACAGCTGAAAAGAAGAATCCGAGAGATAGAGGGCAAAGAAGATAAGAAAAATTATTCAGCGTCAATCTACGTCTTGAGCGCTAGTGGCGGCAATGGCAAAGATCAAAAAGAGGTTTTGGCTTCATCGTCACCGACGCCAGCCACTGGATTTATACTCCGCAATGTTCCAAAAAAATGGCTGCATAAAAAGAGTCTTCTGGCTGTTGTGCGCAAAATAACTTCCGGCGCGTTGTTCTCGGGCGACGAAAAATAAAAAAGGAGGTAATAAGAATTAAGAGGATGTTATATTTTTCTGCGAACAAAAATAGCGGGAAAATAACATTCTCTATTCTTTTATCATTGCTAAAAATAGCAAAAGTTTACAAAAAAAATCAGCGCAATGGATATTTGCAAACTGAAAGAATCGTGTCTTGGAAAATAACGGCAGAGAGAAAATTTTGGAAGCGTTAATTGGCGATCTCTTCCATAACGGCTTTTTTTAGTTCAATAAACTCTAAAGAATTTCTGTCTCGCGGTCTAGATAGAGTGTTGATAAAAGTTTTTTTTATCGCCGACGGACCTTTGCTAAGAACTAGAATTTTATCGGAGAGATAAACCGCTTCGTCTATAGAGTGGGTAATAAAAATAATCGTTTTCATAGTCTTTTGCCACAAATCCACCAGTTCTTCCTGCAATTTGTTACTGGTTTGGGCATCAACAGAAGCAAAAGGCTCATCCATCAACAAAATCTCTGGATCTTTAGCCAGAACTCTTGCCAGAGCCGCTCTTTGTTTCATTCCTCCGGAAAGTTCAAAAGGATAGCTATTTTCAAATTTTTCCAATCCTACTAATTTTAAATATTTTTTGGCAACCTCTCCCCTCTTTTCTTTTTCTGTCCCTTTTATTTCCAGAGGAAATTTGACATTTTCCAGAGCGCTTCTCCATGGTAAAAGAGCGGGCTCTTGAAAAACAAAACCCAGATCGGAAATTGATTGTTTTAAGGGCTTGTCTTTTATTAAAATACTTCCTGCTGTTGGTTGCTCTAAGCCGATTATTATTCGCAGAAGAGTGGTTTTTCCACAACCGGAAGGACCAACCATACAAATAAGCTCGTCTTCTTCAACTTTAAAATCTATATTATCCAGCACTTTTAAATTTCCAAAGTCTTTTCTTATATTTTTAACTTTTAAGTAAGCCATTTTATTTAATATTTATACTAACTTGCTTTAATAATTCCATTATTTTTGTCATCCTGAACTTGTTTCAGGATCTTTTGTATATTACATTTAACTTATACTATTTTGCGTTGGACTTTCATCTGCGACGCAAACACAATTATTATATTTTCAACTTATTCAAACGATTAGTGATTTATAGGTTTGATTAAATGTAAAAGAGGGAAGATTCTGAAACAAGTTCAGAATGACAGATTCTCTGGAATGATATATTTCTGTCAGTGAATTAGTAAACATCTACAATTCCCGCGAAGGCGAAAATCTGGTAAGTCTCAATAAACAATGATTTTCGTATAATTTTTTAATTTGCAAAAGTGAAATTATTAAAACAAGTTAGTATAATTTAAAAATTATTAAGCGTTTTTAGATCTCCATTTGAATTTTTTCTCTTCAAAAAACTCTATGATAATATTTATTAATATTCCTATTAGACCGATAACAATCATTCCGGCAATAACCATATCTATTCTCGCAATATCGTAAGCATGCGAAATTAAATATCCTAGCCCATAACTGCTGCCGGGCAACATTTCCGCGGCTACGACACACATCCAAGCAATTCCGATTCCAATTCTCAATCCCGTTAATATTACAGGGGAGGCGGCAGGGATAATTACTTTTCTTAAAATTTCTTTGTTCTTAGCTCCCAAGGTAATGGCAGTTTCAATTAATATTGTTTCAACTCCTTTTACACCGTCAACAGTATTTAAAAGAATAGGAAAAAAAGAGCCGATAAAAATAATAAAAATCATTGATATTTGGAGATTTCCTAAAATAGGATGATAAGTTTCTATACCCAAAAGATCGGCGGCGCTCATTAAACCGAACCATGCCAAGGCGAGAGGAATCCATGCTAATGGAGGAATTGGTCTGATTAATTCTATCAAGATACTGGTAAATTCTCTTACTTTTTTAAAATAGCCAATAAAAATTCCCAAAGGAATTGCTATTACAGCCGCAATAATAAATCCTAAAAAAACTCTCGTTATACTGACAAGCGCGTTTTCGTATAAGCTGCCGATTCCTAAAATATCTTTTAAGGGATAAAGCAGAATCACAAAAACACTCTCTACTTTCGGCAGAATTGTTGGTCTATCTATCCAAATAGCAATGATCTCCCAGCTTATAATTACCAGCAACGGAAAAGTTATTTTGAATAATAGTTTTAAGTATTTATTCCCGATTGTTGTTTTTTTAGTTTCCGTATTCATGTTTGTTAATTTATTTATATGCGGAACTTTCATACTTCTTGTTTCTTTTGTCATCCCAGATTTTTTTCTTCTGTAGAAACGAAGCACTGCTTCGTCTCTACGACAAAATTTTCCGGAATGACAAAAAATTCCTCAATTATCAATTTCTTCCTTTGCCTCCTCATAAATGCTAAAATCAAAGAGAATATTCTTAATTTTTTCAGAATCTTCAATCCCTTTTAATTTTCCGTCTAATTTGCCAAGATTGTCCATTTCCTTAACGAAAGTACAATTTCCATTAAACCATGCTTCATCTGTTTCCGTGAAAAATTTAATATTAGGAATAGCTATTTTTTCTACTTCTTCTTCTACCCCCAGCCATTTAGAGCTTGCCTTAACCGCTAATTCAGGACTTTCGTTGATAATATCAGTAGAAACCATCATTAGTTTAAGGAAGTCTTTCAGAATTTCTCTTTTTTCTTTGATCATTTCATCAGAAGCTGCTATAACACAGCAAACATGATTTTTCCATATTCCTTTTGGAGGAAGATCTTGGGAGTAAGCGATAATTTTCCCTACTTCCCTGTTGACCATAATAGCGGGGGCCGGCTGCCAAGCAATAACGGCGTCTATATCTCCTTTTTCCAAAGAAGTAAGCATAGTCCCTTGTCCTTTCATATCAACAATTAACACATCTGTTTTTTTTGCTTGATTTTCCGAATAGCTGACACCACTCGCCTTCAAAGCTGATTCTAACATTACTTTTTGAATAGAAGTGATTAAAGGAAATCCTATTTTTTCTTGACCTTCGCTAGATTTTATCCACGAAATAAATTCCGTCCAATTTTCCGAAGGATTGTCCTTTCTAATAACAATAGCCGATCCTTCCGCCTGCAGAGGCGAAACTATTTTTGCCTTGGTTCCTTTGTCAATAAAAAATATTGTTGGCGGCGCTCCGTTCAGATTTATGTCGCTGTGCCCTTGTTCCATTAGAGTCATTGCTTCCGCTCCTCCTTTTTTGGCTAAAACGATTCTAAGATTGGCAATTTTTTTGCCATCGGCGTAAAACTCGTATCTTTCTTTATCTACGATTGATTTTAGATAAATTTCTTTTTCTTTAAATAGTTCCGAATTTTCAGCGGCGACGAACAAAGCAGAATGATGATCGGTAGGTAAATAGGTTATGGTTACCGTAGGCACTTTTTCTGTTTTTACTTCTGACATTTTTGACTGATAAAGAGAATGAGTCACCGCCAAAGCTATCACTGCTATCACGACCAGTATCACGGTAGTTGATTTTTGCGTTTTCATATGTTTATATGTTATTAGTTAAGGTATCTTCAGTTTTTAGAATACCAAAAAACATTACTTTAGTCAAAATTTTGCGGGACGCTTAAAATATAAATCCCTATTTTTTATCATTGTTAAAAAATAACAAGAGTGGTATACTTAATATAGTATTATTACAACTTATTTATGCTTAACATAAAACAAAATTACAAAAACCTGAAGCGAACCAGAGAAATATTAAAAGTTGTGACTAAATACGGACTGGGCTATTTTTTGGATTTCAGTAAAGCGGAAAACGGTTTAAATTTAAAGAAAAAAATTTTTCCAAAAAAAACAACAAGACTGGAAAAAATCAGGCGTTTAACTTTGCCGCAAAGAACGCGTTTAGCTTGCGAAGAATTGGGTCCGACTTTTGTCAAACTAGGACAAATTTTGAGCATTCGCCCGGACTTGATACCGCGTGAGTTTGCAGAAGAATTCAGCAAGTTGCAAGACGAAGTGCCACCATTTTCTTTTGACGAAGTGGAAGAACAGTTCAAAAAAGAACTTGGAAAACCAATTAATGAATTATTTATTGAATTTGATAAGCGACCAGTGGCTGCCGCCTCATTAAGCCAAGTGCATAAAGCCAAGCTGATGAACGGTGAGACCGTAGCCGTTAAGATCCAACGACCGAATATTGGAAAAGTGGTTGAAACGGATATATCTATTCTGTCCGGTCTGGTAAGGTTTATTGAAAAGCGTTTTATTAGCGGACATCTTTTTCAGCCGGTTGAAATAATAGAGGAGTTTTCCAAAACCATTAAAAAAGAATTAGACTTTGTTAACGAAGGACACAACATTGAAAAATTCAGGATTAATTTTAAAGAAAGCGAGACAGTGCACATTCCAAAAGTTTATTGGAAATTAACCACAAAAAGAATATTAACAATGGAATTTATAGAGGGAGTTAAAATATCTAAAATAATTAATTCAAAAGATTCCAAGTTTAACAAAAAGATAATTTCAAGTCGCGGCGCCGATATGATCTTGAAACAGATATTAGTAGACGGTTTTTTTCATGGAGATCCACACCCGGGAAATATTTTTATTATGAAAAACAATATCATTGCTCCGATTGATTTTGGAATGGTCGGAAGAATAGAGAAAAGTACAATGATAAATATGGCTGATTTTTTGATAGCGACTATTAGCAACGATGCTGATAAAGTAGTCAGGATTTTGGAAAATATGGATATAATTGATTCAGAGATGGATTTGAAGAAAATAAAAATTGAGATCAGCTATTTTATAGATAAATATTATAATGTTCCTTTGAAAGAATTGGAAATAGGAAAAGTAATTGAAGAAATTGTGGAGGTTATGATCCGACATCAAATTAAAATCCCAAATGATCTGGTTTTGTTGACCAAAGCCCTTGTGACAATAGAAGGAGTGGGAAGAGAACTTGATCCTGATTTTAATATGGCCACAAGAGCAAAGCCTTTTGCAAACAAATTGATCAGACAAAAATATTCTCTGAATAATTTATTAAAAGTAAGCAGCAAATTTGCGGAAGAGTTTTTTAACTCTTTAAAAATTTTCCCGAATGAATTTTCGTATTTAGTTAAAAATCTAAGAAAAGGAAAATTCAGTATTAATCTTCAGCACAAAGGTTTGGAAAAATTAATTTTGGAAATAGATCGTGCCAGTAATCGTTTATCTTTTAGTATGATCATTTCATCCTTGATAATTGGTTCCTCATTTATTATTCTGTCAAACAAAGGTCCTTTTATTTTTAATTATCCGGTTTTCGGGATCTTTGGCTATTTAATAGCTGCGGTCTTGGGCTTGTGGCTGGTTATTTCCATTATTAGACGGGGCGGGTTATAAACTTAGAACTTTCTCACTCTTTTTATCGGGTAGATCAAAGCCCTCACTTTGACCTTGTTACCCGAACCGTTTTAGATTCAAGCGAGGGCTTGAACCTACTCGATACATGATTAAGCGAGAAAATCCTAAAATTATTTAATTAATAAATAAAAAAAGAAAGGGGGTGACAATATGTCCGATTTTCTAAAAAAAGTAATTCTAACAACATTGGGAACAGTATCTCTAACAAAAAAGAAGACAGAAGCTCTGGTTAAAGATCTGGTTAAACATGGAGATCTTACTCAAACTGAAGGAAAAAAACTTATCAATGATCTGACAAAAAATGTGGAAAAAGAGAGAGATGCCATAGAAAAAAACACGGAAAAAATAATTAGAAATATTCTGAAAAAAACAGAAATTCCAACAAGAAAAGAAATTGCTGACTTGAAAAATAAGATTGAGCAATTGAATAAGAAAATAAACAAGAAATAGAAAACAGAAGAATAAAGCAATATTGAGAAATATAAATATGTATTTTGAGTATTGTTTTTTATACAAGCAAAGTTGATATATCTAAAATCAGTAAAACTTACTCAACATTCATAGCTATGGTTGTCATATCGACCATAGCTATGTTTATTGACAAAAAAGACTTATAGTTATATTATAAGAAAAACGTTATTTATAAGGATTAAATATCCAAAATTATGATAATTCCGGATTTTTCAAGAGAAGAAAGGTTATTTAAAAAAGGATATAAAACCATTGCTGGTATAGATGAGGTCGGACGCGGTCCTTTGGCAGGTCCGGTAGTGGCAGCAACCGTTGTTTTTGATAATAACGATAAAAAAATAAAAGAGCTGATTAAATTTGGAGTTAGAGATTCTAAAATGTTATCTTCCAAAAAAAGGGATTTTTTATACGATGTAATAATAAAAGATTGCAATGATTGGTCAGTTGGCATTGTTTTAGAAAAAATTATTGATGAGATAAACATACTTGAAGCAAGTTTGCTTGCTATGAGATTCGCTGTTGAAAAGCTAAGCATTCAACCTGATTTTTTGTTAGTTGATGGAAATCACACAATTGAAAATTATCCGGCAAACCAAATAGCTATTCCGAGCGCAGATCAAAATGTTTTTTCCGTAAGCGCGGCTTCCATTATAGCTAAAGTTACCAGAGATAGAATGTTAGTTGTCCTTGATAAAAAATATCCGGAATACGGATTCGCGCAACACAAGGGATACGGTACAAAGTTACATCTGGAAATGCTTACAAAAATTGGTCCATGCAAGATACACAGAAAATCATTTGCTCCGGTCAAGAAATTGATTCCAAGATTTACCAAAAAATATTGACTTTATAACTTTTAACTTATATTTATGCCACATCCAAAGAAACGAACAAACCAAACAGCAAAAAATCAGAGAAGATCACATCACGCTTTAAAAAAAATAAATTTAGTCAAGTGTGAGAAATGCGGAAAATCAGTTAAACCTCACCATGCTTGTTCCAGTTGCGGTTATTATAATGGCAGAAAAGTAATTGATGTTTCAAAAAACCTTCCTAAGAAAGAGAAAGCAGTGACAGAGAAACTAAAAAAGAAAGAAGATAAAAAGATTGATAAATAGTGAAAAAACTAAACCTCTTTGTATTCATTTTGTATTTTGTTACAAAAAACACTTTTTAGAACTATTATGTTAAACAGGATCAAACCTCTAATTTTAACTATTAGCATAGTACTAGTCATCATCTCGGTGCCTGTGTTTTTATTAAGCATACAGTCTTGCAGATATGATTGTAACTGTTCAAGATTTTGCCACGGAGAAGTTTGTTGTTCAAAAAAATGTGATAAATTATTACAATTCTTAAAAATAGATAGTTGTCCTGATAAAAACGATGTTTCAAATTTCAAATTTGAAAAAAACAGTAAAACTCCGGAGGTTTCACAGTAACAGTAGCCCTGTGGAGTTTTCGTAATTTAATAATATAGTGTTATGTCAAATAGACATCTGTTCAGATCAATTGTAATGCAGAGTTTGTATGAATGGGATTTTGAAAGTTCTATGATCAAAAATACTGACAAGAAAAAATTCAGCAAGACTGTACTTGATAATATAACGAAAAGAAATATAAAAGAGTATGGATTTAAAGAAAAAAATACTCGTTTTGTGTTTGACACAATAAATGGAATTTTTGAGAACTTTGAAGAGATAAACTCCAAAATAAAAAAACTGGCTCCTGAATGGCCGATAGAACAAGTAACAATAATTGACAGGAATATTCTTAGAATTGGAATATACGAAATTATATTTGACAAAAAAAAAGATATACCGCCTAAAGTCGCGATCAATGAAGCAATTGAACTTGCCAAAACATTCGGTGGAAATTCAAGCGGAAAGTTTGTGAATGGAGTTTTGGGAAGTTTGTATAGAGAGATAGAGAATAAATAAGCTATAATAAATTACACAATTCAAATAAATAAAATAATAATATAGCACAATAATGGAAAAATTTTCAAATGAAGCTGGATATGAAAAAGAGAAAAATATAATAGATGAATATTAAGAAGAATTGGCAATATTTATAATAAAAGAACTTGAAGGGGATAGAAGACTTTTGCGAAAATTAACGATGAAACTAATAGGAACTCACCATGGCGGAAAAGATCTTATAGAATCACTTAATGCAAAAAGTGAGTTTAGAGATCTTGCGGAAAAAATATCTGGATTTCAAAAAAATGGGAAGAGAAACATAAAGATTGGACGTATAACTGTTTAATGGGGAAAAGTGTTCAATGGTTGGGGGAGGAGTTAAGTGAATTACTTAGAGAAGAACTTAAAACAGGAAAAGGAAATATAGATGATATAGATAAACTTCGCAAGAATTAATAATTCATTAAATTAAACAAATGAAAAACATACTGAAACTGGAAGAGAAAATAGGAGTGGTCTTTAAAAATAAGGATCTCCTGAGACAAGCTTTAGTTCACCGTTCTTATTTAAATGAGCACCGTGAATTCAAGCTTGATAACAATGAAAGGATGGAGTTTCTGGGAGACGCTGTTTTGGAACTTGCTTCCACTGAATATCTTTACAGCAAGTTTCCAAATCCGGAAGGTGAACTGACAAATTTCAGAGCGGCGTTGGTCAACGGAAAAATGCTCGCCAAAATTTCAGGTGAACTCGGATTGGGAGATTATTTGATGATGAGCAAAGGTGAAACAAAAGACCTCGGAAAAGCGCGTCAATATCTTCTTGCTAACACTTTGGAAGCGGTAATCGGCGCGATTCATCTTGATCAAGGATATAGAAAATCAAAGAAGTTCATCTCTGATAATATTTTATGCAAAATGAAAGACGTCCTTGAGGAAAAATTATATCAGGATCCGAAAAGTAAATTTCAAGAAAAAGCTCAGGAAAAAGTTGGCGCGACGCCACTGTATAAAGTTATTAAAGAATGGGGACCAGATCACAACAAACATTTTATAATCGGAGCATATTTGGAAGATGAAAAAATCGCCGAAGGAGAGGGAATGAGCAAACAAACCGCGCAGAGAAATGCCGCCGAGAAAGCTTTGGAAGCAAAAGGATGGGGATAAAATGTTTTACAACTCAAACTTAAACACAGCCAAAAAACAAGAAACGCGATAAAGAACGCTCTTGTTTTTTTGTTTGAGATATAACATTTAAGACTTACGCGCTTGCTCCATATTTATATTTTTTCTCAATATTCCCATCGGCGTTGATTCATCTGACTGCCCAAGCGGATTGTCTTTTAGCGCTTCAATTAACATCTTTTTTTTAATTCCTTTGCTGTATCCCAGAATATTTATTCCTAAATCGTTAGCGTCAATGATTGTCGTCTTGAATCCAATTTCCCTTTCAATATTATTTACAATCTCTTGCGGATTTTTCGGTCCCTTACTCGCGTATTCGTTATAAGGAGGAATTGCATAAGAAACAGGTCCATCTATCGCCCTTGCTCCACTGCCGGCCACTATATAAAAAGCTCCTTTAATTTTCAATGGTTTTGTAATTATCGCGCAAAACGACGCCAGCAAGATTCTCAAAACCCCAACCTCTTCAATCGCCAGTTGCATCGTCTCTGGCATCGCCAAACCAATTCCGCCCGGATTTTTATAAACGAACTTACTCAAAAAAACAGCCAGTTTTGACGACTTAATGTCAGAAATTTTATAAGATCTGTTTTGTATCACAGCGACGACTTTCTCGCTAATAAAAAGAATATCTTCCTTTTCAAGATGAGGCAACGCATATTCTTTGATTAGTTTCAGTAAATTATCATCTGGTTTTATCAAACATGTCTTAACCGGATACCTATAAAATTCTCCGTATCTGGTTTCAATAATCAAATTTTTATCAGGGTTGGGATTCATATAAATAATAACTAGAAATTATTTCTCTTATAAATATAATCTATCAGTTTTGAAAAAATTGTCTTGTTGCGAGAACTGGTTTGCAACCAGTTCTCTTCGTTTTGAAATTTCAACAATTTTATCTTCTCGTTTTATGTTTTTGATACAGATAAACTTTTGATAAGTTTTATTTGCTTGGGAAACATTGGAAACTGGTTACAAACCAGTTCCCGCGAAATTATTCTAAAATAAATTTGAGACAGAAAACTAATATGATTTATACATTTATCTTTTTTGTCATTCTCGCGAAGGCGGGAATCCAGATAAAATTTCTTCAAGCATTATTTTAAAATAAATGTCTTGTAAACAAAATAGCAGTAATCTTAGCTGATATTTCAATTGTTATGATGATATTTTATTATTCTGTGCGATAGCAAACAATCCCTCCTTTTTGTCATTCTAAACCGTAGGCGAAGAATCCCTTCAACATTAATACTCCACAGTCCGTCCCATTTTCAACATTGAAGCGATTTCTCATTCCACTATGCTTCGCTCCGTTCTATTTCGAAATGACAAAAAGGATATCTAATTTTTTTTGTGGTTGAGATTTGAGGTATGATTAAAAAATTGTTTTAGTTATTTCACTTCAACTCCTTTCTCTCCGACCACTTCCCTAATCTCCCCCAAAATCTCCTCCCCACACTCAACATCCCTACTCGTTTTAATTTTCTTATATCCCCCGCCCTCAGTCGGCACAGAAATATAAACTTCATAATCTCCGGTACCTGCTGTATTCAACAAATCAGACAATTTTAATAATACATTTTTAGTGTCAACATCAGGAACAGTTATATTTATAGAATTTTTATTTTCTTCTTGATCAGAAGAAGTCAGTTTATCCCACCCCTGATAGGGGGGAGTTAGGGGGGGGTTATAATTTTTCGCTTCATCCAAATCTATTTTCCTAACACTTTCCGCCAGTAATTTAAATACTCCATCTTTATCACTCACTTTTCCCTTTACAAAAACAATATTGCTTTCTTCCCAAATTTCAGAATTATCTTCCAACAATCTTGGAAAAACCAGAATTTCAATTTTGCCTGTCAGATCTTCCAGATTTGCAAAAATCATAGATTTCCCCGCGCGGGTGATTATCTTTTGAATTTTTGTTATAATTCCCCCGACAGTTATAATTTGCTTGACATCGTCATTTGCTATCTCATTGATAACTTTTGAAGTGTTTCTTAGAAAAACAGAATATTCTTTGAGTGGATGGTCGGAAACATAAAGCCCAAGCAATTCTTTTTCCCACGCCATTTTTTCCGTTTTACCTATCGGCTCAGTCACAACAAGCTGCAATTTATTTACGCTATCATCCACGGAATCGGAAGATTCAAATAAGCTAAATTGCCCATTGCTTTTTGCTTTTTGTCGCTCCTTGGCAAAAATAAGAATTTTTTCCACATTCATAAGCAACTCGTTTCTTTCGCCCAGACTATCCAGCGCTCCCGCCTTGACCAAGCTTTCTACCGATTTTTTGTTTAAATCTCTTGACTTCACCCGCAGAACAAAATCTTCAACACCGGAGAATTTTCCGTTCGCCTTTCTTTCTCCCACGATAATTTCCACAATATTTCTTCCGACATTCTTAATCGCCGCCAGTCCGAACCTAATCTCATCTTTTCCATTTTCATTTACAACTCCAAAATCAACAAAGCTCATATTAACATCGGGAGGCAAAACTTCAATTCCCATCTGACGGCATTCGTCAACCTCAATCGCAATACGATCTATATTCTCCCGATCAGCGGTAAGTAAAGCCGCCATAAACTCCGCCGGATAATGCGCCTTAAGATACGCCGTTTGATAACCGATCAGAGCGTAGCAAACCGCGTGCGATCTGTTAAATCCATATTCGGCAAATTTTTCCATATCCGAAAATGTTTCTTCGGCAAGTTTTTTGTCCAGCTTATTTTTTAAGCATCCTTCAATAAATTCTTTTTTCATTTTCGCCATCAGTTCAGCGATTTTCTTTCCCATCGCTTTTCGCAAAGTGTCCGCCTGCCCACCGGTAAACCCCGCCATATCTTTTGATAATTGCATCACTTGCTCCTGATAAACAATAACGCCATAAGTATTTTTCAAAGCGTTTTCCATAATTGGATGCTTATAGACAATTTTCTTTTTGCCGTGCTTGCGATCTATAAATTCATCCACCATTCCGGAATTAAGCGGACCGGGACGGTATAGCGCAACCATCGCAACCACATCCTCAAAATCAGTCGGTTTCAGTTTCTTCAAATATCTTTTCATCCCGCTAGATTCAAATTGGAAAACCCCGGTTGTTTTTCCTTCCTGAAATAGCTTTAAACTTTCTTCATCGTCAAACGGAATTTTCTCAAGCTCTATTTGATCACCTTTTGTTTTTGAAATTATCTTAAGAGCATTTTCAAGAATGGTCAGATTCTTTAGTCCCAGAAAGTCCATTTTCAAAAGACCAAGATCTTCAATGTTATGCATCTCATATTGAGTCACGATCGCTGAAGTATCCTGCGGCGGATATTGGCATGGCGTATAATTTTCAAGCTTTTCTTTACTGATCACAACTCCGCAGGCATGAGTTGAGCTATGACGCGCAACACCTTCCAGTTTGAGCGCGTTATCAATCAGATTTTTCGCGGCTGGATCTCCATTATAGATATCTTTAAATTCCTGAACATTTTCAAGAGCTTCAGAAAGCTTAGTGAACATTGGAATTGCTTTGGAAATTTTATCACAAAAAGAATATGGCAGTCCTAACGCTCTGCCGGTATCTCGCACCGCGCCGCGCGCCGCCATCGTTCCAAAAGTTATGATCTGCGCGACATGATCATCGCCATATTTTCGCGCAACATATTTAAGGACTTCATCACGGCGATGATCGGCAAAATCCAAATCTATATCAGGCATACTAATCCTATCCGGATTTAAAAACCTTTCAAAAAGAAGCTCGTATTTCAATGGGTCAACATCCGTAACTCCTATCAGATAGGAGACGATTGACCCAGCGGCCGATCCCCTACCGGGACCAACAACGATATTTTGGCTTTTTGCCCAATTGACAAAATCCTGCACAATAAGAAAGTAGGAAGCAAACCCCATCTGATTGATAGTGTCAAGTTCAAACTTTAATCTTTTTTCAATCGCTTCATTTGTTTTTCCATATCTTTTGGCAATTCCGTTCAGGCATAATTTCTTTAGATAGTCACTGGAAGATAAATTGTCCGGAACATCAAAATGAGGCAACAAAATTTTGCCCAGTTCCAACTCCACATTGCATTCGGAAACTATTTTTTGCGTGTTATCTATCGCTTCCGGAATATGTTTGAAATGCTCAATCATCATTTCCGGACTTTTCATTGAATAGTCTTCACCGATCATAGAGAGACGATCTTTTTCATTGACCGTCCTGTTCATTTGAATACAAAGCAAAATATCCTGCGCTTTGTCATCTTCTTTCTTTATATAATGAATATCATTTGCAGCAATCAACGGCGCTCCCATTTTTTTTGACAGTTTTATCAAAGTGTCGTTAATCTCATCTTGTCCTTTTAAACTAGAATGATCCTGAAGCTCCAGATAAAAATTCTCTTTGCCAAATATTTCCTGAAAATCATCTATTATTTTTTCCGCTTTATCTAATTTACCGGCAAGAATCATTCTGGGAATTTCTCCGGCCATACAAGCGGAACTTGCAATTATTCCTTCCGAATATTTTCTTAAAATCTCTTTATCCACTCTCGGCTTATAATAAAATCCTTCCAGATGAGCTAGAGTTGTGAGTTTAATTAAATTTTTATAGCCAAGATTATTTTTTGCCAATAAAAGCAAATGATTTCTTTTATTATCTACCGCTGGATTTTTATCATGCCTTGAATTTATCGCCACATACGCTTCCATCCCAATGATCGGTTTGATATTTTTCGCTTTCGCTTTTTGATAGAATTCCACCGCGCCATACATAACTCCATGATCGGTCAGGGCCAGCGAATCCATCCCAAGCTCCCCCGCACGGTTTATTAAATCGTCAATCTTCGCCAAACCGTCAAGGAGGCTATAGTGGCTGTGAGTGTGTAAGTGAGTAAATTTCATAATTTGGAATAAGTTCTAAAAACCTGTCATTCCAGAAAATTTCGGAGCGATAGCGAAGAAATTTATCTGGAATCTTATAAGTCTCAATAAACAATATTTTTCGTATAGTTTTGTAAAGTGAGATAAATTAGATCCCAGATATTTTTTCTAAAGCTATTGCTTTAGAAAAAATTCCGGGATAACAATAACAAGAAAGTTCTAATAATAATTCTATCTACCTCTTCCTTCCTTTCCAATAATAAAGCCCTCCAACTATAACAATACCAATAACGATCAGCGCCAGAATTCCAGGAACAGCTTTATAGAAAATGAATTTTGAAAAATCTGATAGCATTTCAAAGATCAAGCGTCCTGTCGCTGTCTCCGCAGAAAGAAAGATCGCCAGAAAAAAAAGAAAGAATAGAATTATGCTTCTTTTTATTTTACGCGGAAAACCATAAAAATATTTCTGCAAAAACAGATTAACTCTTTCTTTAAAATCAATGTCTCTTGATTCCATTTTCGTGATGTCCGAAATGGCCATATAATATCCCGACTCTATTTCTTTTATATCTTCGGAAGAAATATCAAAACTCGGTTCACTTATTATTTTATTATACATTGCGCGGGAATACTTTAGCTTTTCCGGATTTTTGAGAATTATCTCAGCGTTTTTAATTTGTTCATTAATATTCTTACCGGGAAATTTCTTATCATCCAGCGCCATTTGCAATATTTTTTCCGTTTCAATGACTGCGACTTTATATCCGGAAAAGCCTCCTTCATTCAATGATTTTTCGACAGCATCCCAATATTCCTGATATTTTCTGTGTGGTGAGTTATTATTTTCTTTCATATTTTTATGTTATTTTGCTTAATCCTCAATTTCATTATATATTTATAGACAGTAAAAAGCAAATCCATATCAGCAAAACTGTTCCTGCTACAACACATACATTTGTTTAAATCGGAAAATTAGTGTAAGCTATAAATATGTCTGAAGACAAAACAATGCAAAATAAAAAAAATATTATAGTTTCAGGATCAATAGTTTATGATCGAATTATGAATTTTCCAGGATTTTTTAAAGAGCATATTTTACCAGAGAAGATCCATATTCTTAATGTTAGCTTTGTTACTAATGAATTGAAAGAAAGTTTTGGCGGGACTGCCGGTAATATTGCCTATAATTTATCTCTATTGAAAAAATCTCCCGTTGTTCTGGGAATAGTCGGCGATGATTTTGTCAAATACGAAAAACGATTTAAAAAATTAAGAATAAACACTTCTCAGATAAAAAAGGTTAAAGGGAGATTGACTGCCAGCGCTCATATTGTCACCGATCAAGATGATAACCAAATTACCAGTTTTTGCCCGGGACCGGCTGATAAAAAATACTGTCAGATCATTAAAAAAAATAAGAACATTGAACTGGCTATTGTCGCCCCTGACGCTAAAGAACTAATGATAGAGTATATTAGAATATATAAACAATTAAAAATTTCTTATATTTTTGATCCGGGACAACAAATTACTACGCTTACCGCCAGAGATTTGAAAAAAGCGATAACCGGCTCAAAAGTTCTAATCAGCAACGACTATGAAAATCAGGTGATTCTAAACAAACTAAAACTAAAAAGAAAGGATCTGGAAAAAATGACTGAGATCCTGATCATTACCAAGGGCGCTCTGGGCTCAGAAATTTATTACCGGAACAAGAAAATTTTTATCCCGTCCGCCAAACCAAAAGCTGTTCTTGATCCCACCGGAGCCGGAGACGCCTATCGCGCGGGATTGATCAAAGGACTAACAGAAAATTGGTCGTTGGAAAAAACCGGTCGCTTGGCAGGACTTGTCGCAGTTCACGCTGTAGAAAAATATGGCACCCAGGAACATAAATTTAGCTGGAGATCACTGCAAACAAGATATAAGCAAAATTTCGGGGAAACGCTTTGAGGTACAAAATGTCATTGCGAAAGAGTTTTATTTCAAACTATCATACTAATCTGGAATTATCTGTGATGATAGATTATATTGGATAATTGCAAATTAGTATTGGCTATTACAATAGTTTGAAATAAAACTATTGAAGCAACCCCGTAACTACGCGCAAAGAATTTAAATACGGGATTGCGAAGTTTATCCCATACTTGATACGAGATCGCCTTCTCGTTCACTGCGTTCACTCGAGCTTCTCGCAATGACAGCAAATACACATTTTTGCAATCAAAAATAAATACATAGAAAAACCGCAAATAATACTGCCACACATAATATTATTTATAAACTAACAAAAACTAATGAAATACGATATCAAAAACATAAAACTGGCCGCTGAAGGAAAAAAGAGAATTGAGTGGGCAAATCAGGATATGCCGGTTTTGGAAAAGATCAACGATAAATTTTTAAAAGACAAACCGCTGAAAGGCAAAAAAATATCAGCGTGTTTACATGTTACCGCCGAGACTGCAAATTTAATGAGAACTTTGAAAGCAGGAGGAGCTGATGTTCTCTTGTGCGCTTCCAATCCCCTTTCCACGCAAGATGATGTCGCCGCTTCACTTGTCAAAAACTATGACATCTCTGTTTTTGCAATCTGCGAAGAGAACAAAACTGTTTATTATAAACATCTAAAAGAAGCCCTTGAACACCAACCAACAATCACTCTTGATGACGGGGCGGATCTGATTTCTCTTCTTCATTCAAGTTATCAATCTTTAATGCCGAATGTTCTGGGAAGTATGGAAGAAACCACAACCGGAGTGATCAGACTGAGAGCTTTGGAAAAAGAAGGTAAATTGAAAGTGCCGATCATAGCGGTCAACGATGCCAAGACAAAGAACCTCTTTGACAATCGCTATGGCACAGGACAATCAACAATTGACGGAATTATCAGAGCTACTGACATTCTGCTGGCGGGCAAATATGTCGTTGTCGCCGGCTACGGCTGGTGCGGACGCGGTTTTGCGTCGCGCGCGCGAGGAATGGGCGCCAAAGTGATCGTCACTGAAATTGATCAGATCAAAGCGTTGGAAGCGGCAATGGATGGTTTTGAAGTTATGTCAATGAAAAAAGCGGCAAAGAAAGGAGACCTATTCTGTACTTTAACAGGCGATATCAATATACTCAGAAAAGAACATTTCAAGCTAATGAAAAACGGAGCGATTATTTGCAACTCAGGACATTTTGATGTTGAAATTGATATTCCGACTCTGAAAAGAATGTCCAGAAAAGTATTGAAAAATGTCCGCAATTATGTTGACGAATATTCCATCGGCGACAAAAAAGTCTACATTCTGGCAGACGGTCGCCTCGTCAACCTAGCCGCCGCTGAAGGACATCCAGCCAGCGTAATGGACATGAGCTTCGCCACCCAGGCGCTAGCAACGGAATATGTCGCCAAAACTAATGGCAATCTTAAAAACCAAACTTATAGCGTTCCCGAAAACATTGAGAACCAAGTGGCAAAAATGAAGTTGGAATCAATGGGAATTGCGATTGATAAATTAACAAAAGAACAGAAGAAATATTTGCAGTCTTGGGAAATTGGAACATAGGAATTTGATTAGTAGAAAATGGTGGAATAAAAAATAAATTTATTGTAAATGTAAGACAATGAATAAATTATCAAAAGACAGTGAAGATGCCAAAAGATTTATAAAAAAGAATAAGGATTTATTGTTTGAAAAATTTGCCAGTAGCAAAATTTATCAGCCGAATGAAAATCCTATTTCATTATTTATGGCCGGTTCATCAGGAGCAGGAAAAACAGAATATTCTAAAAGATTTATTGAAAGATTTGATAGCAATATAGTAAGAATTGACGCAGATGAAATTAGAGAAATAATACCGCAATACAATGGCGCTAATTCAGATGTTGTTCAAGGCGCTGCTTCTATAGCTGTTGATATACTTTACAATTATTCCTTGAAAAATAAATACAATTTATTGTTAGACGGTACTTTTGCCAAGTTTAATATTGCTTATCGTAATATTGAAAGGTCAATTAATAAAAATAGGAAAGTAGCAATATATTATATTTATCAAGATCCGTTGGTTGCTTGGAAATTTACCAAAAAACGGGAAAAGTTAGAAGGCAGAAAGGTTCCCAGAGAAGTGTTTATTGAATCATTTCTCAACGCCAAAAAGAATGTTATAAAAATCAAATCTATTTTTAAAGACAAGATAAAAATTTATTTAGTAATTAAGGACTATAGCAACAATATCAAAGAATCTTATCTTGATGTTTACATTGACAGTTATTTAAAAATAAAGTATTCTGAAAGAAAGTTAAATGAAATATTAAAAAATGTAAAATGAAAAACAATAAAAAATTAGATTTGAATAGTTTTTTTAAATTGCCGGTTAAAGAGCAGGAAGATATAATAAGCGGAGTTGCCGCCAAGGCAAATAAGGATCAACAAGATTTGGTAAAGAGATACGACAAGAAATTCGGTAAAGCAAAAACAGCTAAACGCAGTTGTCAGTTTTGTGATTGTAAGTAATGTTAACAATTCAGCGACCTAACCTTCGGGCTTTTTGCTTGGAATATGGTTTAAATCCATAAACACAAAAGCGGTCTTCTGATCGGTACTGTGTTTATAGTCTTTGCCTGAAAGGGCATCGGGTGATCCGAAAGGGTCGCCGCCGACGGGAGACCTTTTTTGTAAAGTTTTATTTATTGTTAAGATTAAAAATATGAAAAAGTTTATTGAAGAAAATTGGTTTAAAATATTATTAGTTGTTATTCTTATGTACTTTGTGACTAATTATATTTCGCTTAGTAGATATTATTTTATGAACGAAGAAGGAAGTCGTGTAATTAGGTGTGATAAAATAACTGGTGAGTGTAAATATTTTAGAGCAGAAAAACTATGACTAAATTTTCTATTTTTTTATAGCTATAATGAACATAATGGGAATAGTGGTTGGAACAATATCTGATCTTCCTAGTTTTTTAGCCCATAATCTTTTTTTTTGTTGGCTTTTTAGTTTTTACTCCAAATAAAAATGATCAAAAAAATAAACAGACAAAATCTCAAAAATTGAAGAGATAAAAAATAAAACATATTGCAAAGAACCCAATTTTTTATATCGTGTTTCACCACAAGCTTATGATGCAAAACTTCTTCTAATCCCAATGGAACATTAAACATGCAATTGAAATCGTTTGAAGGTAGGTGGTACCACTTTTCAAGGAAAATATTTAGAAATACATGATTTAGATGAACTTAAGAAAGAATTGTCTAAAGCTCTAAATATAAAACATAGTGACACAAAATTTGACGAGCTAGTTAAAATCGTTGACAAATATTATCAATTGAAAATCTTTAACGGTAAATTGTTTAACTCCATAAAATTATATGATACCAAAAACGATGTACTTCGTTATCCAGAAAGGAATAAGGCAAATATTAAAATAGATCTTTATGTTTTTGGAAAAGTTACAGTGGAAGAATTAGACGAACTTTCAAAAGATATTGATTTGATAAATCTTCAACTCATCTTTCCAGCAAAATACGAACATCTTAAAGATAATTGGGACAATTTTTCTAAATAATCATACAAAAAGTGTTTGCACAAGGGGCTCCAGTCAGAAAATTGGAGTCAACAACTAAACACGAAATCAACAAGTCCCTCCCCTTTTAGGGGAGGTTAGGTGGAATACTGAAAAACCACAGAATTATAATCTAAAAGAAAGACCGTGATAAGAAAGGAATGACTGGCAATGATATTAAATCTTTTCTTAATGAAGTCTTTGA
>CAZBCK010000012.1:0-16973 GCA_964490635.1 uncultured Candidatus Saccharibacteria bacterium
TTATAGGATTAACGCCGAGTTCTTTGAAAAAAGAGAGAAAAGTTATTTTTCAGGGCATCAAGTTGATTGCAACTATTTGTAATTAATTTGATGCTCTGGAGAAAAACCTAAAAAACAAACTGTGCAAACAGTGGGTTATTTTTTATAAAAACAGAGCAGGTAACAATGAGGTATAAATATGAAACCAGTATTGATGTTAGCGTTGGTCATCGCGTTTACCGGACTTGTCCTGTTTGTGCTCGACAACCAAGAGTCTGTTCCCGCTTTTTTGGACTTGGACGAATTGCATTTCGTATGCGGTTACGGGTGGTCAACCAATAGGTGACCTTTGTCGGATTTGATTCAGAAGGAAATCCGTTGCTTGAAGTTGAGTAGCGGAAAATTTCTCTCTTTTCTTTTTTCCACTCCATAAAATATTGTGGAGTGCAAAAAGGAAAATTATAATTTCAACGATCATCCCGAGGTGACGGGCACCTTCGGGGGTGCCCGTCACCGTTAGAGAAGCAGTTTTAGAGAGCTGTTTTTTTGGTGGGGAATATATCATGGGGTGTTGAGCGTAGCGGTAGCGGAGTTCAACTCGAAGTATCATTTGATGTGTTTTCAGGTAGAACTTCGCTATCGCTCGTTCTACACTCCATGATATTTACACTCCATGTTTTAACTCACAAACCCTTTCTTAAATTCCCCAACAACTTCTTTTAACTTCTTGTCAATCTCTTCCGAAATATCTCCTTCTTCAGCGATTTTATCTAAAATATCCTGATGCTTGTCGGTCATAAATTCCAAATACTGTTTTTCAAATTCTTTCATTTTCTCCACTTCAATATCATCCAAAAGTCCGTTCACTGTCGCGAAAATAATGGCTACTTGTTTTTCAACCGGCATCGGGCAGTATTGATCTTGCTTTAAAATTTCCGTGAGCCGTTTTCCTCTTTCAATCCTTTTCTTTGTCTCTTCATCCAAGTCAGAGCTAAATTGCGCGAAAGCGGCAAGCTCTCGGAATTGCGCCAGTTCCAGTCTTAACTTTCCGGCAACTTTTTTCATTGCTTTTATCTGCGCGTTAGACCCAACACGAGAAACGGAAATTCCGGGATTGATCGCTGGTCGGATTCCCTGATAAAATAAATCCGTCTCTAAAAATATCTGTCCGTCTGTGATTGAAATTATATTTGTCGGAATGTACGCGCTCACATCTCCCGCTTGTGTTTCAATGATCGGCAGAGCGGTTAACGAACCGCCACCGTATTTTTTGTCCATCTTTGCCGCTCTTTCCAGAAGGCGGGAATGCAAATAAAATATATCGCCCGGGTACGCTTCTCTTCCCGGTGGTCTTCTTAAAATAAGAGAAACTTGCCGATATGCCCAGGCGTGTTTGCTCAAATCATCATAAATTATCAAAGCGTCTTTGCCTTTGTCCATAAAATATTCTCCCATCGCGCATCCGGCGTAAGGAGCAATATAGGACATTGCGGCGGGATCGGAAGCACTGGCGAGAACGATAATCGTGTGTTCCATCGCTCCGCTTTCTTCCAGTTGCTTGACAATTTTTGCTATTTTTGATTTTTTCTGACCGATGGCAACATAAATGCAAATTACTCCTTTGCCTTTTTGATTGATGATTGTATCAATGGCAATGGCTGTTTTTCCGGTTTGTCTGTCTCCAATAATTAATTCTCTTTGTCCTCTGCCGATTGGGATCATAGAATCAACTGCTTTAATTCCTGTTTGCAGGGGAGTATTCACTGATTTTCTGGTGATTACGCCCGGAGCGACTTTTTCAATCGGATAGAACTTTTCAGTTTTAATCTCTCCTTTTTCGTCGATTTGTTGTCCGAGAGCGTTAACGACTCTGCCAACCAGATCATCTCCAACAGGAACTTCCAGAATTCTCCCTGTGCTTTTGACAATATCTCCCTCCTTTATTTTTAAATAATTTCCTAAGATCATAACTCCAACTTCATCTTCTTCAAGATTAAGCGCGACGCCAAAAATCTGATTCGGAAATTCAAGAAGCTCCCCACTTTTGACATTGGTTAGTCCGTTCAGTGTCGCGACCCCGTCAGCTATTTTCATAACCTGTCCGATTTTTTCAACCCGTGTTTCAAGTTTTGCCTCGCTGATTTGCTGTTTTAATGTTTCAATAATATGGCTATTCATAAATATATTGTTATGTTGTTTATAATCTTGTCATTCTGAACTTGTTTCAGAATCTTCGTTATACTAGTTTCAACCTGTATTATTTACAATACATTTTTAATATGCGATGCAAACACAATTATCTTTCTATAATAATACAGCTATTGTATTTTTAACTTATTCAAAAGATTGATGATTTGTAGGTTTGGTTAGTCGTAAAAGAAAGCAGATTCTGAAACAAGTTCAGAATGACAATTACACCAAATTCTTTTCTAATTCCTCCAATTTTCTTTTCACGCTTCCGTCAATCAAAGTGTCGTCATTTATTTTAATTATTATTCCTCCAATTAACGCTTTGTCAATTTTTTCTTCAATTTCAATTTGATCGTTGAACTTATGAATAATTTTATTTAATATTGCCGAGTCCATTTTGGCGTTACTCGTAATCTCAATCTTTGAAATATTTTTTTCTTTTCTATAGCATTCGTGAAATTTATCTATGATCTTATCAACTAAAGACAGATCGTTATTTTTTTTAAGAATATCTATGAATTTCTTTATTCTTTTCTCAATTTCAATCTGATCAACATTTTTTGTTGATTCATATAAGCTAATTGCGTATTGTTTCGGGATTATTTTCATAGAAATTAAATTGTTACTGTCGTATTTGTCATTCCCGCATAGGCGGGAATCCAGGTGAAATATTATCAATCATTATTTTTATAACAATAGTATCGCAAACAAATTAGAAGTAATATTTTATGATATTTAAACTGTCATAATGATATTTTAAAACTAAAGGTATTGCGTCTGGACTCTCGCCTCTACAGGAATGACAAGTGGCAATCTACATCTTCGCCAGCGTCTCATCTGCCAATTTTTTCTGTTTATTCTCATCAATATCATTTCCCATAATTTTCTTTGCGATTAAAACAGAAATTTCGGCGATTTCCTTTTTTGTTTCCTTAATAGATTTTTCTTTCTCCGCTTTGATCTCCAGTTTTGCTTTTTCAACAATTTCCTGTGTTTTGCTTTTTGTTCTTTCTATTGCTTCCTGCGCTTTTTGTTCTGATATTTTATATGCTTCTTTGACTATTTCCCCCGCTTCTTCTCTGGCTTTTTTAATTTCAGCAATTTTTGTCTCTTCTGTATTTTTCAATTCTTCTTTAATTTTTTTTGCTTGCTTTAAACTTTTGTCAATTTTATCGGATCTTTCCTTAAGCATTTTTAAAACTGGTTTGTAAGCGAGCCGTTGTAAAATAATTAAAAGCAAAATAAAATTAATCGCTTGAGCAATGATTAATTTATAATCCAATCCTAGTTTTGTGAATATTTCCGGCATAGGGAAGAAGTTAAAAGTTTATAAAGTTGAAAGTAAATTTATCATTCCGACTGGAGAGAATGAGGTGCGAATAAACGGAATGGAGGAATCTCTCTAAAACGGAAATTTTCTTAGTAAACATTTTATGTGGTTAAGAGGGATCTTTCGGCTCCTATCGTCGCTCGGGATGATTAGTGTCTTGTGGATTCAATCGTTGCAATGGTATAATAGATTCTGAAACAAGTTCAGAATGACAGGAAATTAAGCTTTAAGAAAAAGGAGAAAAGAAATTTTGATTTTTCTTTATCTCTCCGTTAAAAATTTATCTGTGCCTAATACTATTCCAATGAATAGTATGAAATAAATGCCTCCGAAGATGATATCGTCATTCATCAGAAATGCAATCATCAGGAACCCAAGAATAATTTGGACTCCAAATGATAGTGTTTTCATTGTTCTTATTGTTATTTACCTCCTTTTTTCCCTTTATCTCAAAACTCAATTTTTAAAGAAAGAAGTTGTTTAAAATAATCTATTTAAGGGGAAGATGAAAATCTTCCCCTTAGCATAAACTATTTACACAAATTTAATAATCAACGCAACTACCAAAGCGTAGATTGCGATTGCTTCGGCGAAGGCGATTGCCAAGATCATCGCGCCTTGGATTTTGCCTGCCGCTTCGGGGTTTCTGCCAATTGCTTCCATCGCTTTTCCGCCCAGAAAACCAATGGCGATTGCCGGCGCAAAAACACCCAGTCCAATTGTAATAGCCGGAGCAATGATTTTTACACCTTCTGCATCTAAGATCATAATTTTTTTTATTAGTTAATTATAAATTATATATAAGTATAATGAAATATTAAATTATATAACGATATTGTTTTAAGTTTTCTAAATTTTGTCATCTTGAAGGAGGTACGACTGAGAGATTTCTTAATTGAAAAAATATAACTGTTCTATTTACATAGTATCGTTTATAGATTTCTTACTCCGCTATGCTCCGTTTCGAAATGACAAATTGGATTGGAAAATTTAGGATGATGTTGCTATATATTTAAAATGTCTAATGCGCCGTGACCGCAACTTTAAGAAAAACAAGGGTAAGCATTGCGAATACTAACGCTTGGATAAATCCGACAAATAACTCTAAAGCGAAGAAGGGAACGGGAACGATAAAAGGCGCGAGCATTATTATCACGACCAGTAAAACTTCGCCCGCGAAAACATTTCCGAAAAGTCGAAATGAGAAAGAGATCATTTTTGCGATTTCGCCGACAAGTTCCAATATTCCCACAAAAAAATTAATCGGTGAACTGAAGCTTATAAACTTTTTTCCATATTTAAAAAATCCCAAAAAGGCAATTCCAAAAATCTGAGTGGCGAATACGGAAATCATAGCAAGTGCTAGAGTTATATTTAAATCGCTATTTGCCGATCTTAGCAAAGGAACAAAAACAGAATGCTCTTCGCCACGCATTCCTTCTTTTGCAGTTTCAAAAAAACCGATTGAGCCAAATCCGGGAAGGAGCCCAAGCCAGTTTGAAATAATTATAAAAATAAAAATTGTTGCTACTAGCGGGAAGAATTGATAGGTCTGTTTTTTGTCTCCCGTAACATCGTCAATCATATTAAAAAGCGCTTCTATGGGTATTTCAAACAGATTTTGCAATCCCCTCGGAATCTCTTTGATATTTCTTGTCGCAAAATAAGCGATGACAATCAAAACAACGGTTGTTATTAATGAAGCTATTAAGCTGTTTGTAATTGGCATTCCAAATATATTTGCTATAATCTCCGGGGTAATTGAAACATGCATCTTTGCGCTGTCTTTAGAATTAAATTAGTTGACATTTCCCTCTTGAGAGGGGTTAGGGGGTGTGCTTCCTAAAGCAACTTTAATCTAAGCTATTTTTTAAAAAATGTCAAGGGTTGGAAAAAATAAAAAATAAAAAAGTTAAAAGTTTATAAAATTTACAAAGTTGAAAAGCTTTTATAAAAAATAAGCTAGCAATTCTTAAGGTCAAATTATTTTGATGAATTGCTAGCTGCTGTCTAGTTCAGTTGCATGCCGTTAAATTTTCTCAATTTTTTGGCTCTTACTCTCTTTGCTCCGCTTACTTTTTCTCGAAGCTCATTCATTTTTCTATCTGCTCCTTTCAACCATTTGATTCCTATTTTTGTTTTTCTCATTTTTATTCCTCCTTCGCGTTTTTTAAAAAACGCTTTTATATTTCTGCTGAAGCAGTTGTGTAAATTTGTAAATATGGAGTCCTGACGAAAGTCAGGAAGAATAAAAATAAAATAATAATTATCCTCTTCCTGATTTTCGTCAGGGTTCCGATTATTAGGACTCAAAGAACAATCGGCTAAATTTACACAAATGCTTCACAAGAATTTTTTTAAAGAACAACCCTGCATCATACACGAAAATAAAAACTTGTCAAGAGTTGATTTTATTGCTTAAATGTAATAAAATGAATAATAAATATCATTTAACTTTATAACTTTTTAACTTTATTGCTATGAACGATTTTTTTCCGCAAAAAATTCAAAACAAATTTACTTCGCATCTGAAAAATGTGATCAGAACCGCGGAGAATGTTTCGCGTGAGTTTAAGCATAGATCAGTTGGAGTAGAGCATATAATTTTCGGTATTTTATCACAGGAAGGAAGTATTGGCTCAAATGTGTTTGGGAACGAGAAAATAAACTTAAAAGTGCTACATAAGATTATGGATGAGTTGCCAAAGGCAAAAATATGGAAGCCGAAATTATCAGACGAATTGAAAAACATATTTAAAAAATCAGTGCTTGTTGCTAGTAGATATAAACATACTTATGTGGGAACAGAACATCTGCTTTATGCTATTTTGGACAATAAAGACAAAAAGGTTGTTGAGATCTTTTCTTCAATCGGATTTAAGCCGGTTAAACTGAAAGAGCAATTGAAAGCAGTAATGGAAGGAACAACACGATTTTTTGACATCGTTGATCTTTTTGGTTCTTCCGTAAAAATTCAAAAAATTGGTTCAGTCAATCTTGATAAAATGAACAGTGGGACGATCGCTGAAATGCCTATGATTTCTCCGCTTGCAGGAACCAAACAGTCCGCTCTGAATTATTTTTGCGTGGATTTGGTAAAAGAATTTGAGAATGGAAATACTGATCCTGTTATCGGACGAAACGAAGAAATAAATCGCTTGGTGAATGTTCTAAATCGGAAAACGAAAAATAATCCGATTTTAATTGGTGAACCGGGAGTTGGAAAAACAGCGATTGTGCAAGGACTTGCTCAGAGGATCTTTGAGGGCAATGCGCCGGTTAACCTCCTTAATAAAAAAATATATTCATTAGACCTCGGACTTCTTGTTGCCGGAGCGGTTTTTCGCGGAGAATTTGAAGCGCGTTTGAAAGATGTGATCGGAGAAGCGCAAAGCAATCCGAATATAATTCTATTTATTGATGAAATACATACGATCATTGGCGCCGGAAGCGCGGGCGGATCGGGAAGTCTTGACGCAGCAAATATTTTAAAAGCGCCTTTGTCGCATGGCGAACTTTCCTGTATTGGCGCGACGACTTTGGATGAATATAGGAAGCATTTTAAGAAAGACGCTGCGTTAGAAAGAAGATTCCAGATGATAGTTGTTGAAGAGCCAAGCACGAAAGACACAAAAAAAATACTGGGAGGATTGAAATCATTATATGAAAAACACCACAACCTGAAAATAAGCGATGCGGCGGTTGAGGCGGCTGTTGACCTAAGTGTGAGATTTATTAATGACAGATTTCTTCCTGATAAAGCATTTGATATTCTTGATGAAGCATCATCATTGGTCAGAAGCAAATATAGCGGAAAAAATTATTTTAAGGAAATAAAAAATCTTGAAAAAAGGAAAATAGTTTTGCAGGAAAAAAAAGAGAGGGCGGTTGAAGAAGAAAAGTATGACGAAGCGCTTACTGTTAAAGAGGAAGAGGAAATAATAAAAAAAGCTATTGCCATGCTTTATGAAATTCAGGATAAGGAAAACAAGGTTGAAATTAAAACGCCTCTTAGTGTTGATGATATAGCGGAAGTTATAACGCAAATAACAGGAGTTCCGGTAAAAAAACTGATTTCCGGCGAAAAGAAAAAGCTTAAAAATGTTGAAAGAGATTTTAAAAAATTTATAATCGGACAGGATGAAGCGATTGGAGCAATTTCAAAATCAATTCGTCGCAGTCGGCTTGGAATTGCGAGTGTGAATAGACCATGCGGTGTTTTTATGTTTCTGGGTCCGACTGGAGTTGGAAAAACGGAGCTGACAAAAGTTTTGGCAAAAACCGTCTATGAAAAAAAAGACGCGCTTATCAAAGTTGATATGAGCGAGTTTATGGAAAGGCATAATGTCTCGCGTCTTGTCGGCGCGCCGGCCGGATATGTCGGTTATGAAGAAGGCGGAAAATTGACGGAGCAAGTCCGTCTTAATCCACACTCGGTTATTCTGTTTGACGAGATTGAAAAAGCTCATCCGGATGTTTTTAATTTGCTTCTGCAGATTTTTGAAGACGGCGAGATTACTGACGCGACCGGAAAAAAAGTTGATTTCAAAAACACGATCATTATTATGACTTCAAATATCGGAACCGAAGAACTAACTTATGAAGCGGGGTGGGGATTTTTGGAGAACGAAAACATAGATGAGAATGAGAAGAGAAATAGAGCCAGAGAAAAATATATGAAAACAAAAGACAATGTTTTGAAAGAATTAAAAAATGAGTTTAGCCTTGAGTTTATAAACAGGATTGACAAAATTATAGTTTTCAATCCTTTGAGTTTGAATGATATAAAAGAAATTGTTAAAAATCAGTTTGGCGATCTTCAGAAAAGAATTTTGGAAAGTAACGGAATAAAAATCAGCATAGATAAAAAAGCGCTTGATTATATCAGTAAAAAAAGTTTCAACCCGAACGAAGGAGCAAGATTGGTAAGAAGAAATTTGCAGGAAATGGTTGAGGATCTGATCTCGGAAAAAATTGTTGAAGGGGAGATTGAGGAAGGGGATAGCTTTAAATTAAGCGCGGGGAAAAAGGGGATTGTGATAAAGTGATGGATTATCAGAATATTGTTGGAGATAATAAGGCAGATATGGAGCCCTTGCGAAAACAAGGAAGAAATATCAAAAAGTATTATTTACAGAAAGTTTTATTATACTTCACTGCCTGACTTTCGTCAGGGCTCCAGTTTTTCCCATCACAAAAACAGCTTTTCAAATTGTAAAATTTAGAATGGGGTCAAGAACAGCGCATCGTAGAATGCGTTGTTTTTGTGTGTTTGACAAATTGCGCAAGAGTGATATAATGCGGTTTGTTGTAAAAAACTAGACTAAATAAATAATAAAAAAATGAAAAAAATCTTATCTCTCGCTTTGCTTTTTTCCGCAATCGCGTTTCCGTTGTTGTCTTACGCGAACCCGGAAATTGAGAGCGTTGCGCATAATGGTCATTCGGATCCTGTGGCTCCGGTGATACTTGGTCTGATTATTATTTTGTTGGCGGCTAAATTGGGTGGAGAACTTTTTGAAAAAGCTAAGCAGCCGGCTGTTTTGGGAGAGCTTGTCTTCGGAATTCTAATTGGAAATATTATTTTATTCACAGGCGGGGCATACGATTTTAATTATTTGTTCCAATCGGAATCAATTGATATTATGGCTCGTTTGGGAGTTATGATCTTGTTGTTTCAAGTTGGGCTTGAATCAGATATAAAAGATATGATGAAAGTTGGAATTTCATCATTCATAGTCGCGATAATCGGAGTTATCGCGCCAATGATCCTTGGATATTTTGTAAGCAGCTGGATGATTCCCGAAGCGGGGTTTAACACACATTTGTTCATAGGAGCAACATTGACAGCGACTTCTGTCGGTATCACAGCCAGAGTTTTAAAAGATCTTGGAAAACTATTGACACCAGAGGCAAAAGTTATTCTGGGAGCGGCGGTCATTGATGATGTTCTTGGTTTGATCATTCTTTCAATTGTGAGTGGAATTATTATTTCAGGGACAGTAAGTATTGGCACTGTTATGCAGACAAGTGTTATAGCGATTGTCTTTTTATTCGGCTCAATTATAGTTGGTCTCTGGCTTTCTCCAAAAATTGGAGAATGGGTTTCGAGAATGAAAGTAGAAGGAATGAAAATTGTAACGGCATTCCTTTTTTTATTCTCAATGGCGTATCTTGCGGATTTGGCCGGACTGGCGACGATTGTTGGAGCTTTCGCGGCTGGGCTCGTGCTTGACGATGTTTATTTTAAAAATAAAAGAGAGCATCATATTGAAGTTTTAGTTAAGCCGTTGTATTGTATTTTTGTTCCCATCTTTTTTGTCTTAATGGGAATTCAGGTTAAGCTTGATGTTTTCTTTGACCCAAAGATCATTTTGATTGCTCTTGGTATTACAGCCGCTTCAATCATCGGAAAACAAGTGTGTGGATTAGGAGTGAGATGCAAGCAGGCGAGCAAGCTGACGGTTGGAATTGGAATGATTTCCAGAGGTGAGGTTGGTCTAATCTTCGCGGGAGTCGGAAAAGAACTTGGTGTTGTCAATGACTCAGTTTTTGGAGCGATCATCATTATGGTTATTCTGACAACTTTGGTCACACCCCCTCTTTTGAAATGGAGCATAGCAAGACAGGAAAAGATAGTGGCAGATATTTAGCAGGCATTGATAAAATTATGCGATTAATGTTATATTTTTTCTAGGAGGTATTATAAGTGACAAGCACTGAAACAGATAAGGAAATATAGTGTGAAGAAGCGAGAGAGATTTATGAAGAGGTAAAAGCAAAATATACACAATAAAGATAAGCAACGAACAAAGTAAGAGACGATAAAGGCAATACCTTTATTTTTTTGATAATCTTTTTGATTAATAGAAAGTGTAAGGACTTGTAAAGAAATAACATTTCTAAGCCAAGATGGTGTGAAGATGAGATGAAATCAAAAAGGTTATTTCTTTACAAGTCCTGAGTGGATTGGTGAAATCTTCTATTGTCATAAGTCTATTAAAATGCTATAATTAAACATAGCAGGTATGAATAAAATACAAAATTAACGTAAATTTATGGATGATGATTTAATAAAAAAACAAAGACCGAGTGATGATGACAATGGAAGTAATATCAATAATTCGCAAGATGATGATGAACTTGGATTTAAAAAATATGAAGATGATCCTGAACGTAAAGAAGAGGAAGATGTGAGCAAACGAAAGAAAAATGATGATGATGACGGTGATGATGATAAAGATAAGAATGGTGATAGTAAGCCACAAGATGATGATGAATACGGATTAGAAGAATACGGATATGATCTTGAATCCGGGGAAGAGGAGGATACAGATAAACGGAAAAAGAGAGAGAAAGAAGAAAGCGAAGAAGAAAAGTCCGCTAAATCACGCAAGGAAGACGAAGAATATAGGAAAAGAATAAGAGAGTTGGAAGAATTAAGGGAGATGAGAGAAGAGAAAAGGAAAAAAGATCTTGGGGTGATGAAAGAAAAAGACAAGAAGAAAGAAAAAGAGAAAGAGAAAAAAGAAAAACAGTGGGAAGAAACAGACGAGAAACAAGAAGAACAAAAACAAAAACTTATAGCGGGAGAAAAGGTAGAACGAAAAAGAGTTTTTACTCACAAGAAATCGGAAGGTGTTTTTAGGCATAAAAAATTAGCTCATTTCAGTACGAAAGGAGTGAAAAAAATAGATAAAAGATTTAAGAAAGTCCATGGAATTTCTTCTGAAAAAAAACATGAATTTATAAAACTTATTGAAGCGTATAATCCAAGCAAATCAGTTATGACCAGAAAAAAGTTTAATGATTTTTCAAGAAGATTTAAAAGCAAAAGATTTACGGGACCTGATTTTGACAGAATGATAAAAGAGGGAATTGATTTGAAAAGCGCGAGAAAAAGATTCGGGAAAAGGGATCTTGATAAATTGAGGAGGGGAGTGACAGGAGAAAAAGATCCGCATAGATATCAAAGAAAATCTTCATCTCGGAAAGATCCAGTCCTGGGGACAAGAGCAAGAGCAAGAGCAAGAACAAGAACAAGATAGAGATCATTAAATTATAATAAATTTTTAACATGGGTTTGTTTTTTTGGATAGCGGTATTTATCATAAGTCTGGCAGTGTTGATAAAATCAGCCGACTTTTTTACGGAAAGCAGTGAAAAGATTGGAAAAGATTTGAAAATTCCGCCATTCATAGTCGGAATTGCGATCGTTAGCATTGGAACCTCTTTGCCTGAGCTTGCAACTTCCGTAGCAGCCGTGTTTAAGAACGAAACTGAAATAGTTGTGGCCAATGCTGTTGGATCAAATATTGCAAACATTCTTTTGATTATTGGAATTTCGTCAGTCGTTGCCAAGAAGATGGGGATTAAAAGAAGTCTGATCAATTTGGATCTTCCGCTTCTTGCCTGCGCGACTACTCTGGCAATTTTTATTTTGCTTGATGGAAAAGTTGTTTTTTTGGAAGGAATTGTATTATTATTGACTTATGTAATTTATTGTTTCTATATAATTTCATCGGGGAAGGAAAGAAAAGTTCTAAGTCATACCGCGTATCATGAAGATGACATTCACAAAAGATATCATCACAAAGAGAAAAAGCTGAAGACTTTTAAAAAATTTTGGAACTATAAACCAAAGATTGAAATTGGAGTTATTCTGACACTGGCAATAAGCGCGATCTTTATATGTTTCAGTGCGAGCTATACGGTGGAGTCTATTGTGAAAATTTCAGAAATACTAAATATTGGAACATCTCTTGTCGCAATGAGCGCTGTTTCTATCGGAACATCGCTTCCCGAACTGGTTGTTTCCGTTGGGGCGGTAATGAAGAAAAAATATGAAATAGCGTTGGGAAATGTTTTTGGATCAAATATATTTAACACTTTGGTAGTTATTGGGGTTCCAGCGTTACTCTGTGATTTAAAAATTGACAATATTACATTATCTGTTGGAATTCCGTTTTTGATCGGTGCGACGATTTTGTATATTTTTTCAGGAATTTCAAGAAAAATTTATAACTGGGAGGGAATGATGTATTTGATGATTTATATTCTATTTTTGATAAAGATTTTCGGGATAGCGTAATGGGTTGACATTTTTATGGAAGTGTGATATTATTATCTGTCATTCTGAACTTGTTTCAGAATCTACTCTCTGTCGTGTTAAGTGAGTTTATAAATACTAAACGCCTTACTAAATTGAAAACGCAATGGTTGTAATATAATTCTTGGCGCTATTGTAAATGGGATGAATTATCCCTGATAGAACAAAGATTCTGAAACAAGTTCAGAATGATAGATAATACAGAATGACAATAAATTATCGCTATGAATATTCTAGAAAAAAAATATTTCAATCAGTATCAAAAAAAATAAATATTGATTTGACAGTTTGTCTTAACAGTTCTAAAAAAAATCTCCAAAAATTGATTTAAAATATCTAATAGAAGCTTCGGCGGTATATTCGTCAAACATAGAAGGAAATTCAATGGATTTAAATTCTTTTATGAATGCCAAAGCGTTTAAGCAAAAAGCCAAATCGAAAGAATATTCTGAGATTGTAGAGTTAATCGGCGCTTATGATTTTGCTCGAGAAAATAAATTGACAGAGAATAATCTGCTGAAAGCGCATAAAATGTTGTCAAAGTTGTTTTTAATTAAAAGCCAAAGAGGAAAATATCGGAACGACAAAGTGGGAGTTTTTGACCGGTATGGACTGGTTTATCTGGCGATAGAACTGGAAAATGTGGCGAAGGAAATGAAAAATCTTTTCACGGCAGTTGATGAATTGTTGAAACAGGATTTGAATATTAAAGAAGCATTCTATTTCGCTTCAATGTTGCATTTGATATTTGCTCATATTCATCCTTTCCAAGACGGAAACGGTCGCGTGGCGCGAGTTTTGGAAAAATGGTTTCTGGCGTCAAAGCTAGGAGGTAAGACTTGGCTAATTCAATCGGAAAAATATTATAAAGAAAACATCAAAGAGTATTATCGGAATATAAATTTGGGAGTTAATTTTTATGAATTGGATTATGATAAATGTTTGCCGTTTTTGCTGATGTTGCCGGAAGCAATAAATAAATCTGCCATTGCGAGTGAAGTGGAACGATAGCGGAACGGAGCGCGGCAATCCTGCAACTACGCGTGGGGAGTTTATACTAACTCGCTAAAATAATTCCATTATTTTGTCATTATTATTATTTCTGTCATTCCCGTGAAGGCGGGAATCCAGTAAGTCTCAATAAATAATGATTTTCGTATAATTTTTTTAATTTGCAAAAGTGAAATTATTAAAGCAAGTTAGTGTAACAGTTGAAATATTACAAAACATTACTTCTAATTTGTTTGCAATACTTTTATTATAAAACAATAATTGAAGATATTTCATCTGGATTTCTGCCTTCGCAGGAACGACAAATGCATTTGTTTTAGATAAATTAATTTTAAGTTAAAATATATGAGTAGAGAAATAAAATTTGGAGGAATAAAAATTATAGATAAAAGTGGAGATAATATTGTTGTAGAGGAGTTTAAAGCTAAAAAAGAAAAAATAGATGAGTTAAATGAAAAAATTAAATTACTGGAAAGCAATTTGGAAGAATTACGAGAACGAAGAAGTAAAAGCACGAACAAAGAAGAGAAAGAAAAAATCTATAATGAGGAGCGGGAAATAAAGGAAGAAATTAAAGAGCTAAAAAGGCAAATAAGAGATTTGTTAGATTCTGAAGAAGTTTTTGATCAAGAACCTTCTAATATAATAGAGAAAACTGATGATCTAGCAAATCAGGAAGAGTCGGAAGAACCGTCGGAAGATGTTGAAAACAAAATAAGAGAGTTGAATGCTAATTTTACGGAAAAATGTGCTGAACGCAGTAATCTGCTTAGACAATTCCGTGATTCTGAAAATACAGAAGTAACGCAGGCAGATATTAATAAAGTAAATTGTGAAGTGAAAGAATTACACGGAAAACTTGCTGATTTGGGATTAGATGGATTGTCTGACAGGGAAAAAGAGTATGTAAATAAAATAGGGGAGCAAATAAATAGAGGGGAATTGAATGAAAGAACAGTGGGAATAGGAGAAACGGGTCAGGAAGAAATAACTGCAAACATAGCGGGACTGCGCGCTGGAAAAATGGTTGATTTGATTAAAAAATATAATGAGTTTAAAAATTTAGACTTGGATAGTTTTGAAGCCAATGAATTAAGAAATAAAGTTGCGAAATTATATAAAGAAGCTGGAATGGACGAAGCAGATTTGTCAGGGACTGTAGAAATTAATGAAAAAGACGCGGGAAGAAAAATAACTGGTGATGACATAAATATTTTAAAAGAAATAAAAGGAAGGAGAGGGGAGTGGGGATTTGAGGAAGAACCGGCGGAAGATGAGGTTTTGAAGAAGGAAATAAATCTGGAAACGGAAGAAACTTTGGAGTCAAAAGAAAAATACGAAATTGCCATAAAAGAATTGGAAGAGCGTTTGGGTGTGGTAAAAAATATGGATGAAGATAAGCAGGTGGAAGCAGTGGAGGGAATACGATTTGGTGTTAAAAATTTTATGTATGATCTTTCTTACAATGACAAAGTCAAAGAAATTTTAGGCGAAGATTTAGTGAACAGATTTAGCGAAAGATTGAAAGAAATTGAACGAGAAATAGATAATTTGTTAAAGAGCGAGATTAAAGAAAAAGAAATACCACCTGAGATTTCGGAAAAAGAAAGAATAAAAACAGAAGAGTTTGCGGATAGAGTTAATAGAATTTTGGGAGAGATGGAAGTTTTTAAGAATGTAAAGATTGATAAATTTAATAAAGACAGAGCATGGAAAGCGGTAAGAAATTATGAAATTATTAAAAGTGAAACATCCCAAAAAAATGCAGAGGATTTTTATATGAAGTTAAATGGATATTATGATGAATATAAAAGAATAGACAGTGAGATTAAAAAAATAGAAAGTAGTGGAATCACAGAAGAAACTCCCGATGCGGAACCTAAACCGGAAAAAGAAAAAGAACCGGAGAATTTAAGAGAGGAAATAAAAAAAGCTGAGAAACTCGCGGTTAAATTTCATAGTTTAGCGGAAGAAATAGGAAAAAAGATTGCGGCAGAAGTTAAGAAAGGCGGAGAAGTAGATGATGATAAAGTTGCGAAAATTAAAAAACTTGAGGGGGTAGCAGCTCTTTTTGGAGGAGTTGATGTGACATCAATGCAAGCAATAGAATCTCATGGTTTGAGCCCTAGGAAAAGAGCTGAGGAATTAAGTAATATTGTGCCAGAGTTTAAAATGGCAATGGAGAAAGTTAGAGAGTTTCTCGGAGAATCTTTGACAAAAGCTGAAAAATCTTTGGAAGAGGAATTGAGATCTAAGAGTCCGGAAGTTCAAACGGGGGTTGATAATCTTGCGGAAGCTTCAGGTGGCAGGGTAGTAAGAGCCGTAGATAAAGTTCTGGGGTATTTTGGTGAAAGAGGTTCAAAAAAATTAGCTACAAAAGAATTGGAAAAAATCAAAAAAGTAAAAAGTACGGATGAACTTGCGGAAATAGCAGAAAATTTAGCGCAAAATAAAAAGTTGAAAGAAGAAACAAGAGAACTTTTTAAAGAAATCAAAGAATCTTTTTTAGAATCTTCTTCAGTTAATAAACTAAAGACAAAAAGATTGGAAAGTTGGATAGAAGATATGGACAATACTGATGCTGAATGGCTTAAAGAAATTAGCAAAGAATGGAGAGGTGTTGCCAGAGAAATGTTGGTATGTCTTCGCATTGAGAAAATTAATGATAATTCCGAAAAAATAGAAAAAAATGAATGGGGAAAAATAGAAGAAAAGATTGGTGAGTTAATTAATAAAGAAAAAGATGAGCTGGAAAGTGAATTGAAAGATGTGAAAAAACCTGATGATTTGAAGTCTATATTTAGAAAGTTGGATAAAATAGTGGACAGCGCGGATGGAAATAACAAGAACTTTTATGGCGATCAGGCGGTAAGCTTGATTGTTAAATTGATAAAGTTTGAAAATAGTGATGAAAGTGAGTCTTTTATAAATTCTTTAAAAAATAGAAATAACAAGGGAGAAATTGAGAGTATTGAAGGAATTAAAAAATATATTAAGAAATATAAAGAAACTATAGAAAATCTTAACTCGGGAGCTTTGAAAGATTTTATGAGAGAAGTGTTTGATAAAATTGGGGAATTGAGCGATGAAAATGGGGAAGGAGAGGGAATGGGAGATGAGGATTTGGCTGATGGTAATGAAAAAATAGAATCAATCAATAGCGTTTTGAAAAATTTTAGTAAGGGAGATAAAAGTATTTTGGGGAGTGTAATTGATGAGTTAGTTAAGAAAAATCATAAATCGGAATTATTAACTCAGTTTGCCGATGAGTTAGGAAACGCGGGCGTGGGAAGAATATTGGAAAAGATAGATAAAGAAACCACAGTTAAAGAATTGGCGGTTGCGTTAGAGACA
>CAZBCK010000012.1:17073-23081 GCA_964490635.1 uncultured Candidatus Saccharibacteria bacterium
CCTTATGAGGTTTTAGATTCTGAAGTTGGAGAAGAATTGAAAAAATTAAAAGAAGCGAGTGATTTAATGATGAATTGTTATGGTTATATGCCACATTTTCTTAGTGGAATTACAGACAATGAATTAAGAAATAGTAATTTTGATGTTTGCGATAAGAAAATTATGGATGCTCTGAAGAATGGCAATAAAGATTTGTCAATAAAATCTATCAAAGAAGCAATTGAGAAGATAAATTCGTCTGTGGAAAAAGTAATATCTAAGGCAAAAGATGAATTACAAAAGAGTGGATATAAAAGGGTGGACACAAAAAAAGATAGTGCCTTTGTGCTTAGAAATTTTCTTACGGGAGGGGAAGAGTATTATGTTAAGGAGAAACTTAAAAAAGGAAGCGAGACATATTCCACAGTTATAGGGGATGAGGATTCGGAGATAGAAAACAAGAAGACTAGCGAAGTAAATAAAAGAAAAGAAGAAATACTTAAAAACCTTTTAGGTTTATTTGATGAGAAGAGTTTGGCAGAAATACGCAAAATAATTGAAAGCAGCAAAGACAGTCATGGATCTTTCCCTGAAATAAAATTATCACAACTGAAAGATTATTTACCAAAATTATATGAAGAACACATAGAGGAAAAAATGAAACAAATGAAAACAGTTCTTAATGATAAAGATATCAAAATTCTTGAAGATGCGACTCTTGGAGATGTAAAAGAAGTGTTAAAAAATATGTAATTTAACAGCTAAAACAAATCTATGAAACTAATCAACGATAAAATAATAAACGATTTGAATGAATCTCTGGGAATCAGATTTTTGGAGGAAGAGAAAAAAAGTGAGATCTTAACGAGGGTTTTGGAATTGGTCAGTAAGAGGGCGGGGTTGAGGATTATAGAAAAATTCAGTGATGAAGAAACAACAGAGTTTAATAAAATTCCAAAAGATAATCTTGAGCAGATGGAAGATTTTATGATTGCCAAAAATCCCGGCGCAAAAGATATTTTTAGCAACGAAGCAGAGAAATTAAAAGAAGAATTGTTAAACGCGAAGGTATGAGAAAGGGAGAATTGATTGTTCCTTTCCTTTCAGGGGAGGCTAGGTGGAGCATTGAAGAATCGCAGAATTATAACCTAAAAATAAAAGGCGGAGTGTTTTCCGAACTTCTTTTGTGATTACAGTTCTGCCCGTTTTCAGTACTCCCTCTACCCCCTCCCTCTAAAAGAGGAAGGACTATCTCTTCTAATTTTGTAAAAAGAATATTCACAAATAAAAAAATGAATAAGCTAACTGACCAAGAAAAAATTGAAAAGCTGAGGGATTTATATAATAAATTTCATTCCAAAATGGTTGTTTTGGCAAAAAGGCAAATGAGGTTGTTGGAAAAAGCGAAAAGGTTGGTTGATGAAAAAAAGTTGAAAGAGGTTAGAGATAGGATTAAGAAAAATTAATAAATAAAAAATGTTTAAAATTGAAGATATGACAAATAATAGTTCGAAAGAAAAAACCGTGGACACTAGGGATGTTAAAAGTCTCAAGTCAGGAGAGAAATCTCCAGAGGATTTAGGAAAGGTGAATAATGAGGTTCTGGAAGGAGTCGGAGTGGAAAAAGGGGAAATAAAAGACAGAGCTGAAATAATAAACGATATTTTACAAAAAGCCAAAGATGACAATCCGGAGGTTGTTAAAACGAAAAAGGAAAATAGAGAAATAGTTAATGAGGCTGTGAAAAGTTCAGATGAAATTAAAAGGAAAGCTGGTGATATAGCGAATGATGAAAATCCGAAAGTTGAAACTAAAATTGAAACTGATGAATCTAAAAATAAAAAATCTAAAGAACCTGTTGCTAAAGAAACAGAAGAAACAGAGCAAGATTACAAAAGCGAGGTTTTAGGGAGACTGGAGGATTGGGAAAAAAGGGACGATAATGATAAAAAAAGAGAGGAGATGGAAGAGTATAAAAATGAATTAATAAGAAAAACCAGAGATATTAAAGAAAGCATAGAAGAGTTGCAAGATGAGTTAAATGAGAATGCGGAGAAAAGAGCGGAGGTGGCGAGGAGAGCGGAAGATCAATTGAAGAGCGGAGTTGAAATTTCAAAGTTGGAAGTGTTTGAGCGGGAAAAAATAAAAGAAGCGTTGAAAGAAGTTGAGATTATCTGTAAGAATAATTTGAATATCGCGAGGCTTAAATATCTTGAAAAATTTACGGAAGCGGGGGATAATTTTGACAATTTGATGGATGAACACAAAGGAGAGGAAATTAAAATAGAACGACTTGAAATAATGGCTGATGATGCGAAAAGGTCTTGCGACTATTTGGAAGATTTAAAAGGAGATGAAGAAAAGGAAGCGCAGAAGGAAGTGAAAGGAATTCTTGGAAGATTCGGAGATGCCATAAGAGATGATCCGGAATTACAGAAAAAATTAATAGCGGCGGGAATAATAGCGGCACTTCTTGTTTTGGCGGCGGGAGTTGGGATAACATATGGTCCGGAAATTATGGCTTTAGTGACAGCAGATAATGCAATGAAAGTTTTGGCTTGGGGAGGCGTGGGTGCGTCTCTGGGTGTTCTTTATTGGAAAAGAAAGAGGATAAAAAAAGCGCTGGGGGAAGGGGGAAAAATAGGGTTTGGAGGAGCTCTTCTGGTAGCGAGCTGGTTTAACGAAAAAAACAGGGATGACTTTGTGAAGGGAGTGTCTGGGATGAATTTTCCAAGCTGGTATAACTCTATGGGAAAAATTTTAGGATTAAACAGGGAGAATGAAAGTAAAGCGTAAAGTCATAACTGATAAACCTAGATTATTAATAACAAAAAATTTATGCCAGAAAACAATGAAAATATACAACTTAGCGAGATAGAAGAATTGAAAAAAAAATTAGCGGAGAAAGAGGCGGCTTTTAAAGGAGAAGTTTCACAGGTTGAGAATAAAGAGGCGGAAATTACCAGAGAAAATTTGCAAGAGTTAGCTCCACAACAAACTGTTCCGGTTTCTCAAAAAACAACAATTTCCAATGATGATGATGCGGAGAAAAGCACGGAAAGAGATTCCCAGAAAATAAAAAATCTTGATACCGCCGGACAAATTAAAGTGCTTTCAGCTTTGGCGTTTGAGAAGGGGATTAATCATAGTGTGAGAGTTGCCAGAAGTTTGAATGACGCTTATCTTCTTGATGAACTTCACGATAAACTTGTTGGTGAATTGCACGAGGAATTGGTAGAGAGGGGAAAGTTGAAGGAGATATAGAAATTTAATTTTTAATTTCCAATTTTTAATTTTGTAAATAATGTTTTAATTTTTAATGTTTAACGAATTTAAGCATTTGAGAATTATTTAAAAATTAAAAATTATAAAATTAATTTATATGGACATCCAAATAGCCAATTATATAATTGAAATAGATTTCTTAAGCGTTATAATTTTTATATTGCTTCTTGTTGCAATCGCACTTATTTTTGTGAAAGCGAAAATTGCCAATATGGGAAAAATTACCAGATCGCTTAATATGATCGTTTTGCAAATTTCAATTCCCAAGAAAATAGAAAAGCAACAACAAGACAACAGCGACAGTCAAAAAGAATATATTTCCGTTATGGAGCAACTTTTTGCCAGCTTGAGTAATATCAGAGAAGATATGCTGAAAAAGATTATTTACGGACCTTTTTATCTGTCATTTGAAATTGCCACTCCGATTGATAGCAAAGAAATATTTTTCTATGTGTCAGTTCCCAAAAAGTTTCAGTCAATAGTTGAAAAACAAATAAACAGTTTTTATCAGGACGCGGAAATAAAAAAAGTTGAGGATTATAATATTTTTGTTCCGGATGGCGAATCAGCCGCTTCCTATATGACATTTAACAGGCAGCATATTTTTCCAATCAAAACATATCGGCATCTTGAGGATGATCCTCTTTCGGGTATTACCGGAGCTCTTAGTAAAATTCCTCTTGGCGAAGGAGCCGCTTTGCAAATTGTTATAAAGCCAATTGGAAATATATGGCAGAAAGACAGCAGAGAGACAATAAAAGTAATGCAGAAGGGAAAAGGGTTTGAGGGTCATTATAAAAAATCACCGTTTGTAATAAGAGCGTTGAGAGAATTTATGAATATAGCTTCGGCGGGCAGCAAAACAAGTGAACAGCAAAAACAGGAGGAAGTACGAGTTCAGCTTACGCCGGCGCAGGAAGAAATTATAAAATCGGTGGAAGAAAAATCATCCAAAGTTGGCTTTGAGGTGAATGTGCGACTGGTAGCTTCCGCGCCGACAAAGGAAAAAGCGCAAACGCTTCTGAAAGAGCTGGAAAATTCGTTCACGCAGTTCAATTCCCCTGACCTCAATTCATTTAAAATCACGGAAACATTTTTTGAAAAAGCAAAATTTCTAAATAGAACGGTCTACAATTTTATTTTTAGAAATATTGAAAAGAAAAGAAAAATAATTTTAAACACGGAAGAACTGGCAAGTATTTTCCATTTTCCAATAGCGTCAACCAGCAGTCCGCAAGTAAAATGGCTAAACGCCAAATACGCGCCGGCGCCTTCCGATATTTTAAGCGAAGGGTTGATCTTGGGTCATAATACTTATCGCGGAGACGACACAGTGATAAAAATAGGGCGTGAAGACAGAAGAAGGCATCTTTATGCGATTGGACAGACCGGAACCGGTAAGTCCGTATTTCTGGGAGAGCTAATTAAACAAGACATAAAAAACGGCGAGGGTGTTTGTGTGATTGATCCGCATGGCGATCTGGTTGAAGACGCGCTTGCTTGTGTTCCAAAAGAGAGAGCGGAAGATGTAATTCTTTTTGATCCTTCAAATATGCAAAAACCGATCGGTCTGAATCTGCTTGAATATGATCCGAATTACCCGGAGCAGAAAACTTTTGTGATCAATGAAATGATCAAGATTTTTGACAAGTTGTATGACTTAAAAGCGACTGGTGGTCCGATGTTTGAACAATATGCGAGAAACGCAATGTTATTAATTATGGACGATCCTGAATCCGGCTCAACTCTGATTGAAATATCAAAGGTTCTTGCTGACGTTGATTTTAGAAAATATAAACTTTCCAAATGCGGCAATTATATGGTAAAGAATTTTTGGGAAAAAGAAGCGGAAAAAGCCGGAGGAGAAGCGGCGTTGGCGAATATGGTTCCTTATATTACAAGCAAGTTAAACCAGTTTGTTGCGAATGACACAATGCGTCCAATTATCGGGCAGCAAAAAAGTTCCATTAATTTCAGGGAAGTTATGGATAACAGGAAAATATTGCTGGTGAATTTGTCTAAAGGTAAAATCGGTGAAATGAATGCTTATTTACTCGGACTTGTCATTGTCGGAAAGATCCTTATCTCTTCGTTGAGCAGAACAGATATTCCGCAGGAAGAAAGAAAGGACTTCTATTTATATATTGACGAGTTCCAAAATTTTACAACAGACAGTATTTCCACGATACTTTCCGAAGCAAGAAAATATCGGTTGGTTCTCAGTATGGCCCATCAATTCCTCGGACAGCTTCCGGAAGAAATTCAAAAATCGGTCTTTGGAAATGTTGGAACAATGGCATCTTTCCGGGTTGGACCGGAAGACGCCGAATTTATGACAAAACAATTTGCCCCGGTCTTTGACGAACAGGATCTGATAAATATTGATAACTATAACGCTTATGTCAAATTGATGATCAACGGAACGATCAGTCAGGGATTCAGTATGGCAACTTATCCTCCAATTAAAGGGAGCCCGGAAATGGCAGAAAATATTAAACAACTTTCTATGATGAAATATGGGAAAGATCAGGAAGTTGTAAAGAGAGATATAATGGAGAGATCAGAAATAAAAAAGCCAGTGTCGCCGATAGGAAGAAAATAATTTGTAGGTTTGCAATATATAAAAAAAACGATTTTTGAAAGCCGTTTTTTAGTTAGGTTGTCTATCCCTTCCATTAGGGAGAGTCATAGAGGCCGTTCAACTAATTGTGTCTGGAGCTTCTTCATTTTTTACCATTTCTTTA
>CAZBCK010000013.1:0-12742 GCA_964490635.1 uncultured Candidatus Saccharibacteria bacterium
ATTTAAATTTTTTAATTAAAAAGTGGCGCACTTATTTCTAGATGAACCAGAAATTTAAGTATTTTTTAAAATTTTGCGCCGAACAGATATTTTTGATTTTGTATTTATTATGGTGTAGAATAGAATTAGGAAGTGAAAATGATCTGTGTTTGTTATTTTTTAGAAAAAATAGTGGGATAGATTATACTGTCTCAATACCGGCAAGAAAAAATAATGTTCCTTTAAATATAATAGAAAGTTTTTATAAATAATTCAAAACAAACATTCTGGCGCAAGTTGCTAAAATCCTTGCTCCAAATATCTAATTCTTAAAATAAAAAAATGAAAGACGAAAAGGAAAAAAACATAAACAATATTACAAACCTTGATCAAAAAAAAAGAAAGAAAGGAAATGGACTGATCATATTATTCATCGCGGGCTTTATTTTTCTAGTGGCTTTTATTACTCTCGTGTTTTTTCTATTAATGAAGGAAAAGGGTCAGAATGATTATAAAGAAGAAAAATATGTTTACACGGAAGAGACCCCTCAGCAGGTTATAAAGTCCTCAAAGGAAATAATAAAAAATATGAAAACCGTTAAATTTGATGGAGAGATAAAAGTTAATGCTTTAATGGCAAGTAAAAAACAAAATATTTCTTTTGATTATTCTTCCACTCTTGATCTGGCTCTTGCCGGATATATAGACAGAGTTGATTCGGATGATATAAAAACACAGTTTAATACAGATCTTGAAATAGATATTTTGTCTGAAGGAGGAAGTGAAAATATTTCTCTTAATATGGATTACATAAAAATGCAAGATAATTTTTATTATAAATTGAATGATTATGATTTGGGTATGATGGGGATGATGTTTGGATCTGAGTTAAAAAAATATAAAGGCAAATGGTTTATGGCAGAAATACCAGATGAGAAAGATTATAATTCTGAGAATTTAGACTTGGAAAAAATGAGTGAGATCTATGCTAAATATAAACTGTTTAAATTTAAAGAAGATTTAGGAGGCAAAAAATTGGGAAATATTGAGGTGTATCATTATGGAATGGAATTAGACAGTTCTAATCTTGCGAATTTAATAGAAGAGTTGCAGTCTCAGATTGAAGAAAATGGTCATGAAGCAGAAAATGGAGTTAAAGAAAAATTATTTGGTAGAATTTTTGAAAACATTGATATTGAATTGTGGATAGGAAAGAAAGACAAATTTCCGTGTAAAATCAAAGTCACTGGAAATTATGACACGGAAGACTTTAAACAAATCGTTAGCAAAGCATTTGGGGAAGCTGAAGCAAAAAAAGAAGATGATAGTATCAAATCAAAAATAAGCTCTGTTGAAAGAAGATTAAAGAGCCATTATAAATACACGGAAAGTTATGATGTTAGCAGCCTTTCCTATTATGAAGAAAAAATAAAACCGGAAAATGTTATAACAAACAAAGATTCTTACGCAATTTGGAAAGAAATGGCATCAACAACCGATAAATGGTGCGTTGATTCAACGGGAAAAAGCGGATATGTTCTGGGAGAAATCAAGAGTCCCGTTTGTCCAAAAACCAGTGCGGAGCCACAAGGTGAAAAGAGAGATTATGAAAAATATGTCTATAATAAATTTGAAGAAGAGATAGGATCGGATGGAAAAATAGAAGTTGGATTTGATCTAGATCTTTCACTCAGCGAATTTAACAAACCTCTAAAAATTGAAAAACCGAAAGATGTGGAGGAAATAGAAGGAGACAACGATAGAAGCACAACAAACTTTCCTCTAGGTAGCGGTTTATTGAGTCTTAGTAAAAATTTTTCCCAAAAAAGAATTTCTGAAACCGACAATGAAGAAAAGAATGAAATCAGTTATAAAAGTGAAGACACAAAAGATGGTTATGTTCTGGGAGAGTCAGTCTCAACTTATGGCGAATTTGAAAAAATATTTGAGTTGTTTAATTTTCTCCGGTAGGATATTTAGGGATGGATAGAATTAAATTTACACAAATAAAAACGGCGCAATCAAAGCCGTTTTTATTTCAAGGTTTTATAATCGATTTTTTTAGTTTTTCGGATATTTTTTCTGGAGTTTATGCTGATAAAAATTAGTGCTATTGCTTCAGAAGAAATTCCGGAATGACAATATTAAAAAAACGAGGAAGTTTTAGTAATGTTAAATCACCCTATCTTTTTTCATAAACTCCAAGGCTTCCAAAACCGAATACGACGCTCTGGTAATGCCCATACTTTTCATATTAGTATCGGTTCCAACAAGATAGAGCCCCTGAATTGGAGATTTCGGAGAGGGAAATTTTACACCGATCGTAACTGCTGCTTTCTCTGGAACGATAGTTTGAATGTGTTCAAATTCAATGTTTTCTTTGATATTCGGCAAAGCCGTGAAGATGGAATGCTTCAGTTTATCCAACTGTTTTTCCGGACTACTTTCCTTAATAACGGTTGTAAATCCGATAAGCTGTTTATTTTTGGGGGCTAGATTGGAATCAAAGTTTGATACGGGAATTGCCCAATATGGAGAAGGCGTGTCAAAATATATTTCCGATCCGATATATGACATTTCCGAAATTTTGTTTTTCAACCCCAGCCAGAGAGTAGTACTTTCCACCTGTTTAATTTTTTCAAGTTCAGATTTATATTTGGCGCTAAGCTTATCCGTAAAATTGGGCAGATCTTTTACAAATCCGGAATAGACAACAGTATTTGCGTGATAGATACCTTTGTCAGTTTGAACTCCATTTATCCTATTATTCTTGATAATAAACTTAATTGCTTTTTCGTTGGTTTTAATGGATATCCTGTTTTTTGGAATGGAATTTAGAATTGAAGAAGTTATACTTTGAATTCCTCCAAGCGGATAACCTTGTGTGCTATAGCCATGTTTGACGAATTTAACTATTTTTTTAAGATGTCTTTTTATGCTTTTATCGTCTTCATCAACATATCCGGAACCGCCAAGCATTCTCCAGGCAGGAGTTTCTTTCATTGATTTTCCGCTTAAAAAAATACAGAGCGTATTTATAAATCTGATTGATTTCGTTGAAAAATCATAGTTCTTTGTGTAATCATACACACTTTTTTCGAGCACATTCTTGTTTATTGAAGAGTTTGCAACAGCATCAATCATAATTCTTGCTATAAGAGCCCTATCTCTTTTTGAAAGTATGTCAAAATAAGATAGCTGGATAAGTGTTAACGGTATCTCTTGCAGTTTATCCCGCCAGCGCGTGTAATATGATCCGATTGGCTTAAATTTCGGAACAACAGAAAAATATTTGTCCATTAAAATTCTCAACGGACCACTTGAAAGTCCTGTGATTGCATGAGGACCTGTGTCCATATGGTATCCGTTTATTTCATAAGTACGGCAATTTCCACCGACATAATCACTTTTTTCAATTATCAGAACATTCTTTTTCCCTTTACACAAAGCCAACGCCATTAAAAGACCGCTAACTCCGGCACCGATTATTATTATGTCATATTTTGTTTTAGGCATAAAAATATTATTAAGACAGTATAGTATTATAATAAATGAAATTTGGAGATAGCGCCAGTTTTGAAAAGCTTTTTAACTTTTATGAGATGCTCTTACTTTTTCCGTGATGAACCAAGATTTTTTGTTTTGCGTTTACACAACCATATTAATCAATCTTCCTTTTACAAAAATAATCTTTCTAATCTCTTTTCTTTTAATCCATTTCTTGATCTTCTCGCTTTCCAGAGCAAGTTTTTTTGCGTCTTCTTCTGAAATGTCAACGGGGGCTTTTATTTGATCGCGAAGTTTGCCGTTGATTTGGATAACAAGTGTTATTTCTTTTTCTTTAATAATTTCTTTATTATACTCTAGCCACTTTTGCAAATGGATACTTTCTCTATTACCAAGTATTTCCCAAAGTTCTTCCGTGATGTGCGGAGCGAAAGGGGAGAGGAGAATTAAAAATTGTGAATAGTGAGTTGTGAATATTTTTTCTTCTTTTTCTAATTTATTTAGAAATATCATCAACTGTGAGATCGCCGTGTTGAATTTTAAATTTTCTATGTCTTCTGTGACTTTTTTGATCGTTTTGTGGAGTAATGGTTCTATGGATTCAGATGTGATAGATTGAGGTTTAGACGCGATAAATCGTGTTTCTACTTTTGTTTGTAAATTCCATACTTTTTCCAAAAACCGATTCATTCCAATCAAGCTATTTATATTCCACGGAATCGCTTCGCTGTATGGTCCCATAAACATTTCATATAATCTAACCGTGTCAGCGCCATATTGTTTGATGATCTCATCGGGGTTGATAGTATTGCCTCGCGACTTTGACATTTTCTGTCCGTCTTCAGCGAGGATCATCCCGTGTGATCTTCTTGTCTGATATGGTTCGGCAGTATTAACAAAACCCAGATCATATAAAAACTTATGCCAAAATCTGGAATAAAGCAGGTGTAAAGTCGTGTGTTCCATTCCGCCATTGTATAAATCAACAGGCATCCAGTGTTTTAATTTTTCTTGTGAGGCAAATTTTTGATCATTGTCTGGATCAACATATCGCAGATAATACCAGCTTGATCCAGCCCAATTCGGCATTGTGTCCGTTTCTCTTCTGGCATTGCCACCGCATTTCGGACATTTCACATTTACCCATTTATCTATTTTTGCAAGAGGGGACTCGCCCGTATCAGTCGGCTCGTATTTTTCAATATCAGGAAGTTCAAGCGGCAGATCTTTTTTCTCCAGTGCGACATTTCCGCATTTCTTACATTTCACAATCGGAATCGGCTCGCCCCAATAATGCTGACGAGAAAAAACCCAGTCTCGCAATTTATAATTCACCGCTTTTTTGCCGAGGTTGTTTTTTTCCAGCCAGTTAGTTATTTTCTCTTTTGCTTTTTTGGTTTCTAAACCATTTAAAAAATCAGAATTGATTGATACACCATCGTATTTCCAGATAACTCGTCCTTCCATAATAAGATGTCTTTTTTTATCTATTGATTCATTAAATTTATCAATGCTTATTGCAATATCTTTTATAGCATTTTTAAATTTATTTCTATCTTCCTTTGATATGATATCTCCCGGATCTATAACACATTTTATCTCCAGCCCAAACTTCTTCGCAAACTCAAAATCTCTTTCGTCATGCGCTGGTACAGCCATAATCGCGCCGGTGCCATAAGTTGCCAAAACATAATCCGCGACCCAGATTGGAATTTCTTCGTTGTTAACCGGATTAATCGCTTTAATGCCTTTTAATTCAACTCCTGTCTTTTCTTTTGCTAGGTCAGTTCTGTCTAAATCTGATTTATTTTTTGCTTTCTCTGTATATTTTTTAATTTCATCATAATTTGTAATTTCTGATTTTAGTTTTTCAATTAAGTTATGTTCAGGGGACAAAACCATATAAGTACAACCAAACAAAGTATCAGGACGGGTCGTAAAAATCTCAATGACTTTTGACTTTTGACTTTTGACTTTAAACTCTATTGTCGCACCTTCGCTTTTACCGATCCAATTGATCTGTTGAGTCTCGATCTTATCTAAATAATCTACTGTATCTAAATCTTTAATTAATCTATTCGCGTATTTTGTAATTCTAAGCATCCATTGTTTCATAATCTTTTTCTTAGCTTGTGTGCCGCATCTTTCACAAGTGCCATTTATCACTTCTTCGTTTGCCAGTCCTATCTTACAGCTTGGACACCAATTGATTGCCATTTCTGCTTCATAGGCCATTCTATGGTCATCAATATATTTTCTTTTTTTATCCTCGCTTAAACTTTTTGGAATTTTTAATTCTTCAATTGGATGCGCTTTATCTAATTTTTCATCGTAAAAACTGTTAAATAATTTTAAAAAGATCCATTGTGTCCATTTATAATATTGCGGATCGGTCGTATTTATTTCGCGCGACCAATCAAAACTAGGACCATAGCTTTTAATCTGGCGGGTAAAATTTTTGATATTATCTTCTGTTACGATCTTTGGATGAGTTTTTGTTTTAATCGCAAAATTTTCTGTTGGTAATCCAAAAGCATCCCAGCCGATCGGATACATAACATTATATCCGTCCATTCTTTTTTTTCGCGCTACAATATCAATCGCAACATGGCTTCGCAGATGCCCAACATGCAAACCTGCTCCAGACGGATAGGGAAACTCAATCAAGCAATAGTATTTCGGTTTTTTAGAATTATCTTCCGTGCGATAAATTTTATCATCATCCCATTCATCTTGCCACTTCTTTTCAATTTTTTGAGGGTTATATTTTTGCATAGTATTCAATTATCTGATATTTTCTATATTTTTATATTTGGTTATTTTATCTAAAATTTTGTCTTTGACTCCATTCACTTTTTTAAATGGCAGATCAATATCATTTTCTACCATTACCAGATCAAAATAATAGCGTAAAGTTCCCAAAATTCCCACCTTTTCCAGTTTACGAGAAGAAGTAATTACCTTTTTTTCAGGTAAATATTTAACTTTGCCCAACAAGTTAAGATCTCTGCTTAGTTGTACATCTTCCAGCACGCTGTTTTTAAAACCGTCGATTTTTTCAAACTTATCTTTTAAAACGCAAGTATTAAATCCAGGAAGAGTCGCGCAATCAAGTTGAGAACGCATTAGCAAATAATTATTAGTTATCTCTTCAGCAAAAATAAGTTTTGGCGACTGTTTGGAAAATTTAAAACTTGTTGAAAGTCCTACGAGATGAGGAATTTTTCCGAACTTTCTAAAAATAAATTCAACATAATCCGGTAAAATTTTGGTATCAGCATCAATAAAAATCAATATTTCTCCTCTAGCAACTAAAGCACCGGTATTTCTCGCATAAGCTGGACTTCTTTTTTTTGAAACAACTATCTTGTCTGCATACTTCTTGGCGATCTTAACAGTTTGATCGCCGCTTTCACAATCAGAAACAATTATCTCATAATTCAAATTTGTTTTTTGATTCTTGATTGACTTTAAATTTTCCTCAATACATTTTTCTTCATTATATGTCGGAACAATAATTGAGATATCCATATTTTATAAATTAAACAGTCTTATTGCATTTTCACTTGTCGCTTTTTCTATTTCTTCAAAACTTGTCTTTCTGATATGAGCAATTTTTTCAGCGACATATTTTACAAACAGCGGTTCATTTCTTTTTCCTCTTTCCGGAACGGGTGCCAAAAAAGGACAGTCTGTTTCAATGAGAATTTTATCAAGAGGGATGTTTCTGATCACCTTGTAAATTTCCGGTTCGTTGCCAAGTTTGGATTTATCTTTGTAATAGGTAATAATTCCCGTGAAGCCGATGTGAAATCCGAGTTCCAAAAAATTCTCGGCGATCTGCCAGCTTGCTGCGAAACAGTGGATTACTCCGCGCCAGTCGGATGTCTGGTAATTTTTTAAAATGTCCAATAGGTCATTATAAGCATCACGACAGTGGATAATAAGTGGCATATTATGGTTGTCAGCTAATTCAAGTTGTGATTTAAATGCTTCTATTTGTTTTTCTTGTGGTGATAAATTTCTAAAATAGTCCAAACCAATTTCTCCAACAGCGATAACTTTGTAATGTTTAACAAGATCTTCTATCTTTTTTAAACTATTTTTATTAACTGTGCCTGCATCATGAGGATGGATACCAGCGGAAGCAAAAATATTTTCATTGTTTTTCGCAAGTTCATAACTTCTAATGCTTGAATTCAGATCGCATCCGACGTTGATTATTTTTTCTCCGCCACCTTTAAAAAATCGCTTGATAACTTTTTCACGGTCGCTGTCAAATTCCTTAAAATCTATGTGAGCGTGAGAGTCAATCATAGTTTTTAGTTTAATTTATTTTTCCAATTCAAAACTTGCTTTTATTATAGCAGGTTTTTGGGATGATTCAAATTTTCTATAAACTACCGACATATCTAAATTTCTCCGTCAATATTTATTGTTGGCTCCATTCTCCTGAATGGAGCCTCTTGTACAGACATAAATCGTAACTATGCCTGCGTAAATAAAGATTACAACTGATAGGATTGTTTGGTGGAGTTTGACAACAGGCTCCAATCAGGAGAATGGAGCCAATGGAAAACATTAAAACTCCAAAACAAAAAAAACTAGCTATAAACCAGTTGTTGCGGTAGAATACATTTATAAGTTTTAATCATAAAAGAAATAAAATTATGGAAAACATTGAAAACATTAAAATGACACAAGAGAACAGCAAAAAAGAAATTGCTGAAAGAAATTTTTCTATGTGGAGCGATGCTGTTAAGGCAGGAGATCTTGAAAAAGTGGCGAAGCTTTACACCGAAAACGCTACTTTTCTACCCACTTTTTCTAAAGAATTTAAAAAAGGACAAGAAGGCGCGGAAGAATATTTCAAGCATTTTCTTGAAAAAAATCCTATCGGAGAAATAATTGAAGAAGAAGTCCAAACGCTTGGATATAACTTTTATTTGCACTCAGGAATGTATAATTTTGAAGTAGGTCCAGATGACGACAGGCAAATAATGGAAGCCAGATTTTCATTTGTTTGGGAACAAAACGAACAAGGAGAATGGAAAATAATTCACCATCATTCTTCAGCGAAACCAAAAGAATAAATAAAGTAAAACAGCTTTTATTTGCGCTTATACACAAAAGGCTCTAGTCAGGAGACTGGAGCCAACACAGGTGACAGAAATTTTGTCATTCCTGTAAATGTTAGATAATTTGTTGACAAATTTTGTCATTCCGACTGGAGCGAATGAGGTACGAATGAGCGGAATGGAAGAACCCCTCTTAAAAGTAATATTTCTCTAATAAACATTTTGTGAGATTGAGAGGGATCCCTCGGTTTTTCTCCACTTCGTTTCGTTCCACTCGGGATGACAAAAATTATTGCAGATGAAGTGGGTTAATTTATAAATATAGGACTTTCTGTCATTCTGGAAAATTTCGGAGCGATAGCACTGATCTTCATCAGCATAAACTCAGAAATTTGTCCGGAATCCACCATTATAATTTTATTTTACTACTTGCTATAAAGCTTATTATTAAGACTAAATTGTAATAGTGGATTCCTGCCTCCGCAGGGATGATAAAAAGTAAGGAAGTCTTAAACTATTTTAAAAATATGATATGATAAAAAAGTTTTTTGTTGATAATATAAATGTGTGGATAGTCACAATTTTATTAATGGCAACTAGCATTATTTTTGGATTTTCATCTGAAATTACAATCGTTATATTTACTTTAATTGGGACGATAGTATTAATTGCTGATTGGATATGGAAACGGAAAGTTAAAGGATTTTTTAACAATAAAGTTTTTTCTAAGAAGGGATTGATTTTTTTGGTTTCAAATGGACACTCTGCTTTTTAATAATTGGAGAAAGCTATAAGTTCTCACAATGAACTAGATAATATTTGGTTGATTCCATCCAAAAAAGTTGAAGCGTTTGGGGAAAGTTTAAAAGAAAAAGCAGATGAATTAGTGCGGTTGATAGAAAAAAATGTTTTAAACATAACATAAAAGTAATAGAAGAGGTGAATCCCGGAAATGCTCAAGATAGCTATGACAGAATAAAAAGAATTTTCAGAGACAGGAAATTAATCATAATTTGAAAAGAGAAGAAATCGGAGTTGATTTTACTGGTGGCACAAAACTAATGACAATGGGAGCAATAATGGCTTGTTTGGATGAAGATATTCAACTTCAATATGTTGCTTGGAACGGAAAAGATATGGCAGGTTCTCTTCTGATGAATTATACTCACGAAGAATTTGAATTAAAAAAGAAAGAATAATTTTATGCTTTACCTCAATTTCACATTTTTCAGCGGGATGTTGTCGAAGGGAGAAGTTAAAATTCTGAAAAAGGATCTGACTTTGAAAGAAGCGAGAGATTTAATTCTTCGGAACAAAGTAAAAGTTTGCGCGAATCTCTTGCATAGAGAAACATTTGAAGTTTTTAAAAAAAGGTATAAAATAGAGATAGAGATTCCTTTGAAGCCAATTAAAGTTATTCTCAAAAAGGGAGACGAATTGATCGTTGCGCAAATTGTGAATTTTCCTCGTTTGTCAGGCAATTATCAATATGAAAAAAGCCTGTTGGAGAAAGCGGAAATTGATTTTTTGTTAATTAAAATTATCTGAATTTATGCCGGAAAACAAAATCCAAAATTCAATAATTCTGGGAGCGCTTTTTCATAATCTGGAAAAAGTTTTTGGAAAGGGGTATTTTGAAAATAACTCCGAGTTTTTTGGCGCTTTGGAAAATGTTTGCGATGTTAAAAAAATGAGAAATATTCTTTTGCGGGAAAAAGATGACGAATATTTTCAAATGGTTTCGCGGGCAAGCGAATTCCAGTCCGGAAAAAAGATTGAAGAAGAGTTTGAAAATTTGGTTGAAATTTCCGATGAAAAAAAACTGGCGAGTTTGTTTCCGTTCATCAGCGTAAAAAAAGATATTGAAAAAAACGAGATTTATAAAGACAAAAAAAAGAGCGGCGATTTTCCTTTGAACAAGCTTGTTTATTCAAATTTTGAAGGATGTAAATTATTTATCAGAGAAGGAGAGAACTACAAAGAATACAAAAATAAATTTAAAGATGACTTTGAAGAATTATTGAAAACAATAGAATCAAAAAACAGCGAACTTTCTTTTGACGCTGTTTTTTCTTTTTTTTGTTTTAATTCTCCGGAAATACGCTTGGTGCCTGCCGGTGAATACCGAAGATGAAATTGCCGATGTTTCTTTGTGGGAACATTTGTCTCTGACTGCCACCATCGCCAATTGTTTTTATTTATATTCAGAAGAAAAAAATCTTCTTGATCTTGAAGAAATAAAAAAGTCGGAAAACAAAGAAGTGTTTCGTCTCGTTGTTGGAGATTTTTCCGGAATTCAGAAATATATTTTTGATATTCAGAAAATGAAAAGCGCCGCCAAGCGTTTGAAAGGAAGATCGTTTTTAGTTCAGCTGATCTTGGATGATATTAAAAACCGTATTCTTTCAGAGCTGAAACTTAATTCTTCAAATGTTGTTATCAGTGCCGGCGGAAAGTTTATTATTCTTGTTCCGAATATGAATAATACTAAGAAAGATTTTGAAAAAATAAAAAAAGAAGTGGAGGAGAGAATTTTTAAAAGATTTAAAGGAGAAATTAGATTCAATCTGGCTTTCTCGGAAGAATTTGGCGGTGGAGAGTTTGGAGAAGAAAATGGAGATTTTGGAAAATATTATGATAATGCTTTTAGAGCATTGGCAAAAAATCAATTTCGTCCTTTTATTTGATTTATAAGAACAGGAAATAAAAAATCTAATTGTTGCTATATGACAAACAAATTATATGTAGGCAGTTTATCCTACAACACTACCGAAGATGGTTTAAAAACCGCTTTTGAACAGGCTGGAACAGTTCAGTCAGCGGTTGTCATCATTGACAAAATGTCCAACCGATCAAAAGGTTTTGGTTTTGTGGAAATGTCTACGGAAGAAGAAGCAAAAAAGGCTATTGATATGTTCAATGGGAAAGAACTGGACGGAAGAACTATCATAGTTAATGAAGCTCGTCCAATGAAAGAACAGTCTCCTCAGGGAGGCGGTTATGGCAATAGAGGTAATAATTATAGCAGGAACGCATTAAGCAAAAAGGATAAAGAAAAATTCAAAGAAAAATATTATAAAACAGGATATTATATAAATGATGATATCAATAGTGATTTGTTTGATAGAATAGCGGATGAGGTTGTTGGGGATTTTGGAAAGGGGAAAGGAATAAGTTTTACAAAAATAAGACAGTATTATGATGAGGTGAATCGGTTATATTTTTTAATAAAGAATTCAGAAGATAGTGATAAAGAGAAAAATAAAAAAAATATTGAAATAAAACTGAAGATATTGATTTCCAGAGCGATTTATGATTTTGGAAGGAAACAAAATATAGTGCCGGAAAGCTTTGTTTATTTCCTGCAAGTCAATAGAGAATTTCTTGACAGCGGAGAAGGAGAATTCGCGGAAAAGATGGAAATTTTCAAAAAACATTTTGAAGCGATTATTGCTTATGGAAAAGGAAAAGGGTATTTCAAATAAATGTCATTCTGAACTTGTTTCAGAATCTATTATATATTACGCTAAATAATTTTATAAATCTTCAAACATTTTGATTACGACGCAAACGCAATTATTGTGTTTACCTTGTAAATGAAAGGAAATATTAAATAGTATAAAATAACCTAAAATAACAAAGATCCTGAAACAAGTTCAGGATGACATTTGACCAACTAACTAAAATTTTATGAAAAGATTAGATCCAATTATTTATACAGTCACAATTAAAACCATCACGGGACTTCATATCGGAGGCGGAGAAGAAGGTATTGAAATCGGCGGGATTGATAATGCGGTGATTAAGGATAAAGATAACTTTCCTTATATTCCGGGAAGCTCACTGAAAGGAAAATTGAGAAGTTTGGTTGAAGTTAGCGAGGGAAAATTTGATAAAGGCAAAGGCGGTCCGCATAAGTTTAGCGGAGATACAAATTGTCTAATCTGTCGTGCTTTCGGAGTAGCAGGTGATATGGGCACAGAAGAAAAATTGGCAGAAGTCGGTCCGACGAGAATGCTTGTGAGAGATTTGACACTTTCAAAAGATAGGAAAGATAAAGATAGCGATGCAATAGAAAAAGGAAGCAGAACTAAATTTGACGAAATGATAAGGAATGGAGAAAATCCTCTGGAAGAAAAAAACAGAGGTAATGATAGACAGATCCAGTGGAACGGCAG
>CAZBCK010000013.1:12842-16667 GCA_964490635.1 uncultured Candidatus Saccharibacteria bacterium
TGCGAAGAAGAAAAAATTTCTGAAAATCCAAACGGAAAATATCATCTTTTGCTTTCCAATTTTGTTCCCGACAAAAAAGACCCGACAAAAGGTCTTTATGAAATATTTATGAAATACGGAAAACTGGGAGAAGAAAGATCAATCGCCGGTGCGGGAAATTTTTATAAAAAGCCGCTGATAATGATCAAGGAGGGAGCGACTTTTGAAACTGGCGATTGTGAAAATAGGGAATATTTTGGAAAGATGTTTCAGGGGAAAGAAATATCTTTCCGTGAAAAAAATGATATTTATCACTACACCTACGGTTTTCCGCTGAGATTTTAATGAAGTCTATTATTTATAAAAAAATAATTTATGATTGGAAATTGGATAGATCTAATAGTAATATTTTATTTGCTAGTTCATTTTGCAAGTGGAACCAGAAAAGGATTCTTTTCTATTTTGATCGCTATGTTTGGACTTATTCTTTCTTTAGCTTTGTCTTTTTTCACTTATTCATATAGCGCTGGATTTTTTATTAATAATTTTGCGATTGACGAGGCTTATGCAAATGTGCTTGGATTTTTTGCTAATATTTTTATCTTCAAAATAATCATTATCGTTCTTGTCTATAAATTTTTGCCAAAGACATTGGCGAAGATTGAAAATTCTTTAGCAAACAAATTAATTGGTGGATTTATTTCATTGGCATACGGAGCAATTGTTATTTTTCTAGTCTTTTCAATAACATTTTCCTTTTCGCTTCCAAATATTATGGACGAGGAAATTTATGCGTCAACCACAGGAAATTTTATTGCGGGCGATCCGTTGAAATTAAATAACAATTTTGAGGATGTGTTTGGTAATGTTTTGAAAACGACAATGGACAAACTGGATTTTCTGACTATTGAAACAAAAGATGAAGAAGGAATAGATCTTGATTTCAAAACTTCGGATCTGAAATTTGATGAAAAAATGGAGGCGGATATGCTTGAGATGGTAAACAGGGAAAGAGTTTCGCGCGGATTGAGGGAGCTTGTCATTGATGAAAAAGCGCGCGCTGTTGCCAGAAAACACGGTGTGGATATGTTTGAAAATGGATATTTTGCGCATACGAATCTTGAAGGAAAAAGTTCGGTTGACAGAATGAAAGACGGTGAAGTTGAGTTCAGTATGGCTGGAGAAAATCTTGCTTTTGCCCAGGATCTTTTATCGGCGCATACCGGGTTAATGGAAAGTCCAGGGCATAGGGAAAATATTCTTAATCCGTTCTTTCGTCGGGTTGGAATCGGTGTCGTTATCGGAGAGCCATACGGAATAATTTTTGTGCAAAACTTTGCGGATTAGGGGATAGGTTGAAATAAAAAAGGAGAGGAGTGTTATCACCCTCTCCATCTGGCAAAAAAATAGTTTTTTAAAACTGCTTCTCTGATGGTGACGGGCACCACCGAAGGTGCCCGTTACCTTGGGATAAACTTTGAAATTATAATTTTCCTTTTTTCGCTCCACAATTTTTTATGGAGTGGAAAAAAGAAAAGGGGAGGGAATAAATCAAGAGAACATTCCTATACTTCTACTTCTTTGATTTTCATCCAAATTGCGGCTGAAAAGATCACCCCAAGTGACATCGACATCACAAAAAATAACATTTCAATAACTTCAGGAGCGCAGATGTCGATGACAATCCATGCTATCACTATCACTGCTGATATAATAGTACCAACAGTCGCAGTTATTATTATGTCTGTTGTATTCATTTCCATTATAATTATCTCTCCCATTTCAGTTTTTTTAACCGCGAAACGGGAATTATTATGTGTGTATGTGCGGTTAGAGTGTCCATTAATCAAGTATTAATAAACATTTTAACCGCACAGATATTGTAGTTTTTCTTCCCCTTTTTTCAAAGAACTCGGCGTTAAGCATAAGTATGTTTAAATACGGGATTGCTTCGCCTGCTGGCTCGCAATGACGATATTATATTTACGCTTTCTCGCACTGGTTATACTATTTAGCATAACGGGTTGTCCTATTACATATTTACAAACCTGTTAAGAGCGAAGCTCTGCATTTTTGGATAATAAAAATGTTCAAGTCCTGTTGTTTTTTGACAAAACCTAAAAATTAGTTTAGATTATTAAGGTGTTGACTAAAGATAGATTAAAAGAAATATGAGGTTCAGGTCAAAGATGCTGAATCAACGACACGGTGGTTGTCAAACTACTTTACAAACTTTATACTTTATAAACTTTCTAACTCTTTTCTATGTCCAGTAAAAGAAAAACTCTACTCAATTTTCTGCTTGTAATAATCTTGGCGGTTGTTGTTGTTTATGTCGTCTATCCGAAAAATCAGGGAATTAAAATTCAGAAATACGGTATAAATTATTATAACGATTTGAAATTTCATCTGGGTCTTGATCTGCAGGGAGGAACTCATCTTGTCTATCAGGCGGATTTGTCGCAAATAAAAGACGAAGATAAAAGTTCTGCCGTAGAGGGAGTTCGCGATGTGATTGAAAGGCGAGTAAATGTTTTTGGTGTGGCGGAGCCGATAATCCAAACGGCGCAAAAAGATCGGTTGATTGTTGAGCTTGCTGGAGTGAAAGATGTGAATCAAGCGATAAATATGATCGGTGAAACCCCGCTCTTGGAATTCAAAGAAGAGATGAATGAGGAAGAGAAAAACGCGACCAGAGAGCAGTTTAAAGATTTGAATCTTCCAGAAGAATTACTGGCGCAATTTTTTTATAAAAACACGGAATTGGGAGGCAAACAATTGGATCGTGCTGATGTTGCTTTTAATCCGAATACTTACGAGCCGGAAGTCCAGCTTCAATTTGACGGTGAGGGAAAAAAACTTTTTGGCGACCTAACAAGTAGAAATGTCGGCAAGAAAGTGGCGATATTTTTAGATCAAATGCCGATTAGCATTCCTGTTGTCAATGAACCGATAACTGACGGCAGGGCTGTTATCTCCGGAAATTTTTCAGTGGAAGAGGCGAAACTTCTGGTTCAGCGGTTGAATGCCGGAGCGTTGCCGGTTCCAATAAAACTAATTAGTCAGCAAACAGTTGACGCAAGTCTGGGAAAAGATTCTGTTGAGAAAAGTCTGGTTGCCGGAATAATCGGGTTGATTATTCTTTCTTTGTTTATGATTATTTATTATCGGTTGCAGGGATTTTTGGCGGTTGTTTCTCTTCTTATTTATTCTTGCTTGGTTTTGTCGCTGTTTAAATTCATTCCAATTACGCTCACCTTGTCCGGAATAGCGGGATTTATTTTATCCATCGGAATGGCGGTTGACGCGAATGTTCTGATTTTTGAAAGAGTGAAAGAAGAGCTTAGAAAAGGAAAGCCGATCAATATTGCCATTAACGAAGGATTTGCCAGAGCCTGGAGTTCAATTTTTGATTCAAATATATCCACGATCATAACTTGTCTAATCCTTGCCTATTTTGGCACAAGCATTATTGAAGGGTTTGCCATTACTCTTGGACTGGGAGTTGTGATTAGTATGTTCTCGGCGATATTTATTACAAAGACATTTTTAAAAATTATGACAATGACGAAGGTGGGAAGGAAGTTGTGGATGTTTGGAGTAAAGAAATGATTTTAACAAGTATTGTTAAGGTAACGGGCACCTCTACATAAATTGTGATTATAAGTTGTGTTTATGTAAAAAGAAATGTGTTAGTGTAAGAGTAATTGTGTAGGTGCCCGTCACCTACAAGGAGTGAAGAAGTCTAAGTTGTAGATGTCTAATAAGGGATTTTTGAAAAACACAGTTTTTGTCATTCCCGCGGAGGCGGGAATCCACTGCTACGATAAATGTAATTTTTACTTT
>CAZBCK010000013.1:16767-21604 GCA_964490635.1 uncultured Candidatus Saccharibacteria bacterium
TTTAAATACTCAAATATCAATATGCTAAAAATCGTTCAAAAAAGAAAAGTCTGGTTTGCGTTTTCCGCAGTTTTGGTTTCTGCGAGTTTAATTGCTTTTCTGTCGTGGGGACTTAAATTCGGTATTGATTTTACCGGTGGAACCTTGATGGAATTTTCTTTTAAAGATAAAACTTTAAATAGCCAAGAAATAAAAGACGCTTTGGCTGATCTTGATCTTGGAGAAATTAGTGTCCAATTTTCAGGAGAAAATGATGTGCTACTGAGATTTAAGGATGTTAATGAAGATACTCATCAAAAAATTCTTACCGCTTTGGATTCCGCGATTTCCGGGGAAGATGAAAGTAATAATAAAAGCAAAGCTGGTGAAATAGAAGAGGGAAATCTTGAAGAAAATGAAGAGGAGAACAGCGAAGAAAATAATAGCGAGGAGGGTATTGAAGAGAGCAAACCTTTTAGCGGCTTTATTAAAAAAGCGCTGGCAGCGGATGATGAAACGGCAAGTGACACAGAAGGAACGGAAGATAGCGGAATTAAAGTTACCACGGATTCGGGAGAAGAAATAAATGTAGATGCTGAAAACATTGATCTTAGCGATATTGAAAGCGAAGAGATTGATTTGGGCGCTATGGCGGGAACCGGCAAGGAAAATGACAGTATTAAAGAAAAAAGATTTAACTCAATCGGACCGGTAATTGGAAATGAACTTAAAGAAAGCTCTATTTGGGCGATTGTCATTGCTCTTGTCGCAATTGTGCTTTATATCGGATTTGCGTTTAGGAAAGTATCGTTTCCTGTTTCCAGCTTCAAATATGGTATTATCGCTACAATAGCTCTTTTTCACGACATTATTATAACTCTTGGCGTGTTTTCTATTTTAGGGCACTTCTATGGTATTGAAATCGGAATTCCTTTCGTAGCGGCAATTCTTGCCATTTTGGGGTATTCTGTGAATGACACGATCGTAGTTTTTGACAGAACGCGTGAAAATCTATTAAAATCGGGAATTGACGACTTTGAAAAAGTTGTCAATAAAAGCGTCAATGAAACTTTGATAAGATCAATTAATACTTCGTTTACAACACTCATTGTTCTTCTTGTTTTGTATTTATTCGGTGGGGACACGATAAAATATTTTGTCGTGGCTCTGATGGTTGGGATTACCGCCGGTACTTATTCGTCCATCTTTATCGCCAGTCCGCTTCTTGTAACTTGGCAAAAGTGGGATCTGAAAAGAAAGCCATAAACATAGGACTTTCTTACTCTTTTGCCTCGTTGCAGTCTCTCAACAGAGGACTGTGATGAGATAATTCGCTGGAGTCCTCTGCTGAGAGACTCCAGCGAGGCAAAATTTATCTGGAATCTGGTAAGTCTCGATAAACAATATCTTTTGTATAATTTTCTAAAGTAAGACAAACTGGATTCCGGATATTTTTTCTTACGCTATCGCTTTAGAAAAAATTCCGGAATGACAGGCAGGGAAAGTGAGTAAATCACGAAATTATAGTATTCTCAATTCAAATCCAAATTTGCCTAAATTCTCAAAAAAAGGTATTATAGTGATATAATATTTAAGTGTTTAAATATGAAAGAAATAAAACCGGAATTTGAAACTTATGCTAGGATTAAAGTTGTTGGGATTGGGGGAGGCGGGAATAATGCTATTAGCAGAATGACCGAGGCTAATCTTAAAGGCATTGATTTTATTGCGATAAATACGGACGCGCAAGATCTTCACCATTGCAAAGTTTCGGAAAAAATTCATATTGGAAAAAATTTAACAAGGGGTCTCGGAGCGGGAATGAATCCGGATGTTGGCAGGCAGGCGGCGGAAGAAAATAAAGACGAGATTCAGGACGCGCTGAAAAATTCCGATATGGTTTTTATAACTTGCGGGCTTGGCGGAGGAACGGGAACAGGCGCGGCGCCGATTATAGCGGAAACAGCGAGAGACGCCGGAGCGTTGACAGTCGCTATCGTTACCAAGCCGTTTGCTTTTGAAGGGTTGCAAAGGAAAAGAATAGCTGAAGAGGGATTGGAGAATTTAAAAAACCAAGTTGATACGATAATAACTATTCCAAACGACAAAATTTTGCAAGTGATAGATAAAAAAAATTTATTGCTTGAATCGTTTAAAATTGCCGATGATATATTACGGCAAGGAGTTCAGGGGATTTCAGATCTTATCACGACTCCTGGAATTGTGAATGTTGACTTCGCGGATGTAAAAGCCATTATGGAAAATACCGGTCCGTCCCTAATGGGAATTGGGAAAGCGTCCGGTGAAAGCAGGGCGGTTGAGGCGGCAAAGCAAGCGATAAACAGTCCTCTTTTGGAATTATCCGTTGATGGCGCGAAAGGAGTGCTTTTTAATGTAAGCGGAGGTTCGGATTTGACGATGATGGAAATAAACGAAGCAGCGAATATTATTACCGAATCAATTGACACTGACGCAAAAGTTATTTTTGGCGCGATTACCGATGAGAGTTTGAAAAAAGGGGAAATTAAAGTGACTGTGATTGCTACGGGTTTTGGCGATCAATCCGGCAGAAAAAGTGATCTGGCTAAAACAAGAGAGAATTTTGAAATAGAATTTAAAACAGAAACAAAAGACGCGGAAACAAAAGAAACGGAGATAAAAGTTGAGAATAAAGAAGTTGAAGAATTAGCAAAAGAGAAGGAAAATGAGGTTGTGAAGGAAAAAGATAAAAAAAGTACGGGCGGGTTTTTCTCTCCAAACGTCAATCCTATAAAATATGATGATGAATATGATGTGCCGGCGTTTATTAGGAAAAAGATGAATAAAAAAAAAGGTGAAGAATAAATTAAAATTTTTTTAGCAAAAGATTGAGTGATTCTTTTAAGTATTTATACTAACTTGCTTTAATAATTTCACTTTTGCAAATCCTAAAAATTATACGAAGGATATTGTTTATTGAGACTTACTGGATTCTCGCCTTTGCGGGAATGACAGAAATAATGGAATTATTTTAGCAAGTTAGTATAAATTGTCAATTGTCAAATTGTCAATTGACATATAGGCTATGCAATTTAGAGACAGCTTTTTATTTGACTTGGGGGTTTATAGAAACTTTCTTACTTTTTGTCATTTCGGAAAATTTCGGAGCGATAGCGGAGAAATTTATCTAGAATTCAGTAAGTCTCAATAAACGATATTTTTTGTATAGTTTTATAAAGTGAGATAAACTGGATCCCAGATATTTTTTCTTACGCTATCGCTTCAGAAAAAAATTTGGGATGACAATAGTTAAGAAAAAGTGAGAAAGTCCTATTTGTATTTTATAATTTTCTTAAAACAAAAATATGAAAGCAAAAAATTTAATTAGCGTTATTTTATTTGCGCTTGTGACGGTAACAGGGTTAACAATTTTGCTTAATTATTTCGCGAAAACTCCACATCGTTTTGAGCCAGAACAAAAATGGGGTGTTTTAAAAACAGAGCCAATTAATTTATCAAATATCAGTGCGGAGAAACTTGCTTTCGCGAAATATTATTCGCTGGATCTGCTGGACATAGAATTAAAAACGGCGCAGTATAATTTACCTTTAAAAACTTCAAGCATAAAAAATTACAAAGATTTTTCTAAAAAGATTTCTCTGAGCGATAATACGCTTGATTCGTTAAATAAAAATGGATTTGCTGTTATTGACAATCCGTTTAATTCAAAAGAAGAGGATATTACAAATCCTTATAATATTCTAAAAGATAAAGAAATTCCGGTTTTTATTACCTCGGATTCATTATTGCATTTATATCATATTCAGTTTGATGAGACTTTAAGGCAAATTGAAGAGAAAGAATTTTATGATAATATTTGGGAAATTAACAAAGAGTTGTTGGATGTTCAAACCAAAATATATAGTTCATCACAGCAAGATTCGGAACTGGCTGAGGCGTACAAAAGAAATATAATTTATTTATCTGTTGGACTGGAATTGTTAAAACCCAAGCAAGATCAAGCAAAAGAAAAATGCGCTGATAATGATTGGAAATGTCAAAGGCAAGATGTCAGCGCTTATTTCAGGCAAGAAGAATTAAACAAATACACTTTTGAAATTCCCGATTTTGTGAAAGAAGATGTCCAAAAAGAGTTAAAGCTGATAGAAAAGCACGAGGGATTTTCTAATTCCCCGCTTTTTATTTATAAAGAGGATTATTCACAATATGTTCCCCGAGGACATTATACCAGATCGGAAAAACTAAAGAATTATTTCAAGGCTCTGATGTGGTATGGCAGAACTTCAATGCTTCTCAAGGGAACAGATCAAGTTGAAGCAGGGCAGGATTGCAGTGATTTTCCGCCGTGCAAAGCTCTAATCTCTTTGTATGATGCGAGAATTCAAACAATGCAGGCAAGTTTGCTCGCTTCCGAATTTGCCAAGAATGAAGATTTAAAAAAGAAATGGGATAGAATTTACGGAGTTACCGCTTTTTATGTCGGGCTTTCCGATGATCTTGGTCCTTATGAATATTTAGAAGCGATGAGTTTTGTGTTTGGAGACGAGTTTGATCCAAATGATCTGACGGAAGAAAACCTTGGTAAACTAAAAGCGAAACTGGCTGAATACAGAGGTCCGGAAATATACGGAGGTACGGGAGAGGCCACGATCTGGCCGCCGTTCAGTCCCGAGCAAGCGGATGAAGTTTTGGAACATACGAAAGGATTTCGCTTAATGGGACAAAGGTTTATCCCCGATTCTTATCTGTTTTCTAATTTGGTTTCTCCTTATGTCGGAGGTTATGCCGGGAATGATTGTAAGAATGTATTTACTTGTGAATACACGAATGGAGGACCGTCAAGAGTATTTCCAAGAGG
>CAZBCK010000014.1:0-21073 GCA_964490635.1 uncultured Candidatus Saccharibacteria bacterium
ATTTTGAAAATCCGCGTTTAATTTTATTTCTTTTTTTAATTCTAATTTATTTTCTTTTTTGCCTTTTACTTCTTCTATTTTTTCCATCTCAAACAACCGCATTTCAATTTTAGCGCTCGGCATTATTCTTCCTTGATAATCTAACAATGCCTGACCTTTCGCCGGACTGATATTATATTTTTTAATTTTTTTCATAATTTTTAATTTATTTTAAATTATAATTTTTTAATTTCATTTACAAATTCATCTATTTTTTCGTTAAAATCATTTTTTCCGTCATCCACAAAACATTTATATCTGAAATTCGGATTGTGTTTGATAAATTCATTTTTTACAAAATTTTCTTTTTGTTTAAAATCATTATCATAATAAATTTTTCCTTTTGTTTCTATAATTAAAATCTTTTCTATCTCTGATTTTCTTTTGCCTTTTTCTTTTCTTTTGATTATCAAAAAATCAGGAGTGTAAATTCCTCTCGGCGTTTGGATATAAAAACTGTTTAAATCTGCATTTTTATAACCGTTAAAATATACTTCCAAATCTTTCATCTCGCCCAATTTCAAAATTTCTTTCAATGCGTTTCTTTCAAAATTGCTGTCCGCTTTGTATGGAATATAATTATAGCTAATGTCTTGCGGATCAACATTATTTCCGCTTATCTCCTTGCTAAAAAAATCTTCTATCAAATCTTCGGGGTGTCTTTGATAAATTCTCGCATCTTTGTTTGTTATTTTAGGCATAAATTTAGCAACGGCTCCGCTGGATTGATATAATGACATTTTTGGATTTTTAGTCTTCCATTCCAACAATTCCATTTCAATATCTTGTTTTATAATTTCTGTTTTATATTCTATCTCTTCCATCGATAAACTCGCAATGTGTTTTATGATATCCGTTATCTCAAGATGCGGATTTTTATCAATCCATTTTTTTTCTTTATTGATGAGTTTCAAAATTCTCATCAATTCTATTTCATAATTATTTAACAAATCGCTTTCAGAAAATTTATAAAATGTAGCAACAGATAATTGATACAAAAAATTTTCTAATGATAATTCTTCGCTCTTACCTTTTTTACCATAAATAATTTTGGTTTCTCTGACTAATCCCGCTTTCCCAATTTTCGCGTTTATTATATTTTCTTGATAAGCGTATCTATTTTTAATTTTTCTAAAATTAAAATTTTTTAAATTCGTTTTTTTATCTGTCGTTTTTTGGCTGATAATCGTCCATTTTTTTATAATTTGCTGATATTTTATTTTCCCCAATTTTGGTTTTCTAACATTAACGGCAATTAAATTATCATTATTCATTTTCAAATCTGAAATTTGCAGTTGATAGTTATTTTTTAACTCAGTATTTAAAGTTTCATAATTATCTTTTTCCAAATAAATTAAAGCATTTTCTTTTTTGGCATCATCTGCTTCCCTTAAACATCTGCAAGTTGTTTGTAAAACAAAATTTTTAGTTGTTTTTTGTCGTGGCAAAACAACAGCCGTCAAACTCTTACAGTCCCAACCCTCTGTCCCAATCGCCACAAGCAAAATCACTCTTTTGTCTGAATATGGTTTATCTAAATTATTAAAAATCGCCAAACTTTCTTTTGGCAGTTTATATTCTTTTGGATCTTTGCTTTCATTTGTATAAAATTTAAAAATCTCGCTTTCTTTATTTTTTCTATTTTTCGCATACCATTCTTGAATTGCCGGCAATATATCTTCATTTAATACTTTTTTAGACGGACAATAAAAAGCTATTTTGCTTGTTGTTTTATTTTTATATTTCTTGTCATAATTATTAAAAAATTCATCTAACGCTTGTTTAATAAATAAATTTTCTTTAACATCAACTCTTTTTACATCCGGAATTTTTAAAAAATTTCCAATTCCATTTGCCAAAGAATAATTATAAACAACATCCTGAATTTGACTTAATCTTATTGTCTCATTATTTATTTCAACAATATGTTTAATATAAGGTGTTCCTGAAAATCCTAATGCTGAAATAATCGGTTTATTTTGATTTAAAATATCTATTGTATCTCTTAATTTTTTTTGTTTTTTTTGATTAGTCTTTCCATAAAGATGCTGAGCTTCATCTAAAATTACATTTAAAAATGGAATCTGCGATAATTTTTCTCTTAATTCATTTGATTTTTCAAACTCGGATAATTTTTTAAAATTTAATAAATTTTCTTGTCCAGCTTTTAATTTTTTTACTAAAAGTTTGTCCTTATTATCATACTGTTCTAAAACAACTTTTTCCGCGTTAGTTATAAAAACAACGCCAAAATTTTTTGTGGCTGTAATTCTATTAACTTTTTCCAAATTCGGATTGTTGCCGTGGAGCTTGTCTTTTCTTTTTGAACCCAAAGCATCTAAAATTTCAATCTGTATAAACCCTTTTAATTCATCTGCCTCTTTTTTCGGCAATATCCATTCAGGATTAAAATCCCTGATTGTTTTTAACGACGGAAGAATAGCAGTCTTTGAAGAATGCGGAGCCAACACAATAAAATTATGGGCAAACCTTTTGTCATTTTTATATAACAAAGCAAAATACAAATCCAAATAAATAAAACACGCCATCAAATATGTTTTTCCTGTTCCCATCGGCAAACTATATAAATAATTCGGATAGTCATAATTATGTAGCAACTCAATTAAAAATTTATCCCACTTTTTTTCATTATCAAATGAATTCATTAAATCCTCTTTGATATTTTTTATTCCATTATCCTCAAAAAATTGATGCAAAAATTGAATTACAAATTTATTAGGAGCTTTTTCAAGAATTTTCAAATAAGATGATTTTTCTTCTCCGTCTTCAATAAATAATAATCCTTGTTTTATAATATTAAACAATTTTTGATTTTGCCCCACGAATTTTAACCATAAATAATTTTTTATGGCGTCAACCTGTGGCTCTCTTAATCTGTTTTCTTTTTCAATATATTTAATCAAATTTCCAACCACTGATTGTGAATTTCTTTTTTCCTCCAAAATCCAAAAATCAACTTTATTCTGTATTAAATTAAAAATTGTTTTTTGCTGATTCATAAAAATTATAATATTCTTTATCTGTATTCGTCTGCACCTTTAGTCTGGGATAATTCACCCTTCCAAATTTGTCAGAAGTGAACAGCCCTAGCCTTTAGTCTGTATTCTTCTGTGTCAAATTATTTCTCTCCCACAAACTCCGCCATATCAACCAACCGACAAGTATAGCCATATTCATTATCATACCAAGCGCAGATCTTGACCAGATTTTCATTAACCATTGTTAACGGCAAATCTACGATAGAGGAAAATTTATTCATTTTAAAATCCATAGAAACTAGCTCTTCTTCCGAGACAGTTAGAATATTTTTGAGATTATTTTCCGCTATTTCCCTGAATAAATTATTTACTTCATCTATACTCGTTGATTTTTTTAGAGTCGCTACAAAGTCAACAATAGAAACAACTGGAGTCGGCACACGCATCGCCATCCCATCCAGCTTCCCTTCTAATTCGGGAATAGTTTGAATCACCGCTTTCGCCGCGCCCGTTGTCGTGGGGATGATTGACATCGCCGCCGCGCGTCCTCTTCGCAGATCTTTATGCGGCAAATCCAAAATTTTCTGATCATTCGTATAACTATGAATTGTTGTCATCACCCCTTTTTCAATTCCCAGATTGTCATTTAGAATTTTTACCACCGGCGCCAGACAATTTGTCGTGCAAGAAGCGTTAGAAATAATATCATCTTTTTTCGGATCATATTTTTCTTCATTTACGCCTAAAACAAATGTATTAATTCCCTCACTTTTCGGCGGCGCAGAGATAATTACTTTCTTCGCTCCCGCTTTTAAATGTTTTTTTGCTCCTTCTTTATCCCTAAAAAATCCTGTGCATTCCAAAACAACATCCACTCCCAATTCTTTCCACGGCAAAAGTTCCGGATCTCTTTGCGCGAATACTTTTATTTGTTTTCCGTCTATAATAATATGCTCGTCATCATAACTCACTTCTTTTTCATAAATCCCATAATTGGAATCATACTTAAGAAGATGCGCCAAAGTTTTTGTGTCAGTCAGATCGTTGACAGCCACAATTTCTAAACTGGGATTTTCCAACGCTACTTTCAGCGCCGGACGACCAATTCTCCCAAAGCCGTTAATCGCAATTTTCGTCATAGTTTTTTTGTTAAGATTTAAAATGAATATTGTTTTTATATGTTTTTCATTATGCTAACTTTCCTTTTTGTCATTCCTGCGAAAGCAGGAATCCAGACACAGAATCTTACACATTAAACTATCAACAGTTCTTAATAATCTCAGTAATCACTATTCCAAATTATAATACAAATCTATCCAGCAAGGATTTTCTTTTTCAATTAAATTTATCTTCCATTTGTTTCTCTCTTTGAATAGCGGAATTAATATCAATAGTTGTTTCAAAATAAACAAGTTTGTCAATCTTGTATTTCTTTGTAAAACTGTCCACCAAACCCTTTTTGTGTTCGTAAATTCTTTTCTTAAGATTAGAAGCTACGCCAATATATAAAGTGCCATTCTTTTTACTTGCTGTAATATAAACATTATAAATTTTTTGTATTTTCATTTTTATAAAAAAGCTTTTGTTTTTTTTATAAACTTTTATTTTAGGATAATGTTTGAAGATATTGCGTCTGGATTCCTGCCTTCGCAAGAATGACAAATTAGATAAACCATAAGTAACAAATAGATTACCAGTTCAAAAATATATTGTTATTACTGTGATCAAAGTCGCAATTATTCTCCGTGTAATAGTTTTTATCATTATTTTTATATGTATCCATTTTTTGTTTTGACTTTTCAAACTCTCCGTAAATTACTAATCACGGTCAATCGCCCGATTATGCGCTTCAATATAATATTTCACAAACTCTTCCCAGTCAGCCATAAAGGCGATTTCACGCGCTTTGATCTTATTGTCAATTCTTTCTTTCTTTGAAAACAAAGTGAATTTATAAAGAATATCAACAAAATCGCTAACAACATCTTCTCTTTCTTCATTCTCTATGTCTAAAATATTAATTCCCGGAACTTCTTTTCCGTTAAGTTTATCATAAAAATATTTTCCAAATCCTGATAAATTGCTTGTCAGTGAAGATACGCCAAGAGCCGCCGTTTCCAACGGAGTATATCCCCACGGTTCATAATATGAAGGAAAAATTCCAAGATGGCATGCCTGAATACTTTGGTAATAATCAAGATCTCCCAGTCCGTCAGCTCCGGTTAAATAAATCGGATAAAAAATCACTTTAACTTTGTCTTCTTTTTTATTTTCCAATCCTGTTTCTTTAAATGCTTTCAGAATAGGATCATTTCCACCGTTTAATATATTATGCGTTGAGAGTGGCGCAACACCGTTTTTAGATTTTAGCCGCAAAAGTTTTCTTTTCATTTTAAGGATAAATTTTTCGCCAAGAATTGATTTTTCGCTTATTTTTTTCTCAGAAGTAACAGTATAAAGCAAATTCTCCCTAATATTATCTTTACTTTCTTCCAACAGATCTTCAATATCCTGAAATTCCTCTCTTGCTTCAATGATCTCCGGTTTAATGCAACTTATTCCGGTTGGAACCCAAAAAAATGTAATTACTGTCTTTTTGCTTTTATCCTTTTTCATTTTTTCATTAAGCTTCCCAAGCGATTCTATCATTACATCTAATCCCTTATTATGAAATTCATATCTGCTGGCAGTAAAAAAAAATAAAGTATTTTTTAGATCAATATCATAATACGGAAAGAAGTAATAAAGCGCAAACTCTCGCAATCTATTTCTAAACATCTTATGCTTCAAAGCTGTTTCTTCAAAGCTCGGAAATTTTGACATATCCAGTCCGTTTGGAAGTATAAGATCAGCTTTTTTTCTCAAAAGGTGTTCTGTCTCCATTCCCGTCACTTGGCTTACGGTTGTAAAAATATCAGCTGAGCGCGCAGCCGCTTTTTCCATATTATGTTTCGCTTGCACGTTATATTTATATGCTTCTTCGTCCGGGTTTATTTTATTCAGCATAAAATATAGATTTTCTCCGTGCCCTGCCAATGTTCTTCCCAAAGTTGTCGCGTGAGTCGTGAATACCGTTGACACATCTACATTATTTTTTTTCAAATATAATATTGTTCCTCCGGAAAGCCATTCATGTCCGTGAACAACTATTTTTTTGTTATTATTCGCTTTGGATATTTTCTCTACTAAAATTCCCACAGTCCAGCTCCACAAAACCGGCTCGTTAAAATCATAAGGGGCGTCTAAGGAATCAATTCCAAAACTATCCCAGAGTTCTTTTTTTATTCCGTCAATCTTTGACCAGAAATTTTTAAAATCAATCAAAATTACTTTTGGCTCACCTTCAATAAGCCATTCTCCAAAATGACAAACAATTCCAATCTTCTCAAGCTCATTATAAATTTCTTTATATTCTTCCGGGATTGACTTTTCTTTAAAAACACTTTTAGTCGCTTTAACAAAATAAGGACCGATTAAACAATAATTATCTCCATAATATTTCTGCATTTGTCTTGCCTTAGAGCTCAACACTGTAAAAATCCCGCCAACTTTATTACAAGCTTCCCAAGAAACCTCAAAAACCAAATCCGCTTTTGGTTTAATATCATTTTTCATTTTTTTATTTTTACAAAATTTAAATTTTATATTTTTTTAATTCTTCTTCAATTGCTTTAGTCATCGTTTTCACCGTTTTTATTTTGACAAGTTTATTCGCCAGCGTCTTATCGTTTAAAACATTTTTTACCCAATCAGCAAAATCATTTTTTTCTTTATTGACATGATACTTAAATGTTTCTTCGTTTATTTTTTTTAAAGCGTTTTTCAAATCTTTAAGGTTTCTTAGAATTGGACCATTATTAATCCAAAAACATAATTCATTTTCGGCATTAATAGCAGCTAATTTTTGTTTTGTTTTTTTCATATTTTTTGTTTTTAATTTTAGAATTCAAACACTCACACATTGTCATTCCTGTCCCTGCCTACACAGGGATAAACTCCAGCAGGAATCCAGATGGAGATATCTTCGGTTTTTAAACATTATAAAACAGTAAAATATCATAAACTATTACTTTTAATTTACTTGCAATGCTCTCACTATAAAAATAATGATTGATGAAATTGCATCTGGATTCCCGCCTGCGCGGGAATGACAAAAAAATAAAAGTTAAATTTCATTTGTTGATTTACTTTTCAAGAAACTCTAATCCTTTTTAGCCTAAACCTAAAATCATTCAAAATATTCATAAAACTTATAAATGCTTCATATGGCGATTCATACGGACTGAAATATTTATGCACATCTCCATCTGAAAACCATTTTGTACACATATAATAAAAATGATCGCTCGTTTGCATTTTGCGCCAATCGTCTATAATTTTTCTATCTCTGGAATTTACAACACCATCTTCCAATTCATATATTTTCCGAAGCGCTGATTTTTGCATAGAGTTTCCAATCCATGCGCTCAAATCTCTTTCTGTGTCAGCCCATGTCAAAACATTATGGATATCAAGTTCGCCAACCGAATCATATAAATCAACAAGTTCCGAAGGTGTTTTAAAATTATTATCCGGATGTTTTAACAGCTCTTCTGGTAAAAACCTAAGAAAATCAAAGATTCCGGTATCTTCCCATTGATGTTCGCCAAATGTTTCATAATCCATAAAAAGATTAATCGTGTGTCCGTTTCCATTGATAGCGTTTGCCCACTGGCAAAATTTCGGGGCGTCCAAAGGATATTCCTCCCACCCTTTATTTGAAAATCTAAAAGCAATATCATCTGAAAGCTTATAGTTTTTAAGAAGCAGCTTTATCTTATTAACGCCTTTTGGGGTATAAAGAAAATTAGGAGATCTGTTTCCAAGATAATGCTCCCAGCCCTCGGCCAGTATTCCATCATAACCGAGTTTCTCTACAAGAGCGGCTAATTCATTATTATAAGCAAGTTCAGTGTTTCTAAAAATCCTCGGCTCATAATCAAAAAGTTCTTTTATTTTTTTTCTGTGCAATTTTACTTGTTCTATGAATTCTTCGTCCGAATAAAAAAATGAAAGTGAATGATAATATGTCTCGTCAAGAATCTCAACATTACCCGTTTTCACAAGCCGTTGAAACGATTCAAGAACTTCCGGGGCATATTCTTCCATTTGCTCCAACGCAATTCCGGAAAAAGAATAGCTGATCTTAAACTCAGGATGACGATGAATTAGATCAAATAAAACTTGATTTGTCGGCAAATAGCATTTTTTCGCTATTTTTTCAATAACCGCCTTATTTCCCTTCTCGTTTAGATTTTCATCTTTGAAATAATCATGATCACGACCAACATCAAAAACAGAATACTTTTTTATTCTATATGGTTGATGAACTTGAAAATAAAAACAGATAGATGACATAAATTACAAATTAATATTTCTAATTATAAGCGCGAGGCTATCTCAATTTATCTGTTTCTTAATCTCTGGCAACTTCTAAAACTGGAAAAAATTAAGAGAACTGATGGTATGAACTCAAATATAAATATCATTATTATTGCTGTTTTACCAAACAGAAATAATGACATAAACATAGCTATAAAAATAAGATTCAAAAAACTAAACACTAAACTTAAAAATGAACTTATTCTCTTGTTCATTGAAAGAAGTACTGTCAATAACAAAGCGGTTATTAACGGAACAGAAGATATTATCATTAAAGTTAGGTAAAAAAAGTCACTGTGGAAACCATTTAATACAATCCGAAACATCTGAAACGCTGCTAACAATATTGCGGAAATAAAAGCTATCTTCCAATCTTTCATATTTTTTTGTTATTTTCTCAATAGTTTTAAAACTTCCTCGCTCCTGCCCCACTGCAGTCTCTCAAGTTCATTAATTAATTTAAATCTTTTTAAAATCTTTAGTTTGACAATCTGGCAATCTACTTCTATAAATTACAATAAATTACAACCAGTTTCCACAAATTACTCATGACACTTTTTCCAAATCAACTTCTCGTATATTCCAATAATTTTATCCGCCACATTATCCCAATTGAACTTATCAATTTCCGCAAATCCATTTTCTGCCAAACACTCCTCCAGCTCTTTATTTTTCAAAACAGCAAGAATCTTATTTGCCATTTCGTCAGTGTCCCAAAAATCAACCTTAAGACAATTATTTAAAATCTCGCTCACACCAGACTGTCTGGAAATTATAACCGGTGTACCACTGGCAAGTGATTCCAGCGGAGTGATTCCAAATGGTTCTGAAACAGACGGCATTATATAAAGATTCGCCATTCTGTAAATTTTTTTTAATTGTTCATTGCGAAGAAATCCTGTGAACAAAACATTGTCGGCAATACCCAAAGAAGATGCTTGTTCTATAATCTGATATTCCATATCGCCAGATCCGGAAATTATAAAAACAACATTTTCATCTTTGTCTAAAACTTTTTTTGCTGCGTGTAAAAAATAATCAGGTCCTTTATGTAAAGTTATTCTTCCAAGAAATAAAACTATCTTTTTACCATTAAGATTGAAAAAATTTTCATCGTCAGAAGCATTCTTAAATTCACTTTTATTGATAGCATTATAAACGACATCTATTTTATTTTTACTAACACCATAGCCTCCTAAAATTTTATTTTTTGTAAAATCACTTACCGCGATAATATGATCCGCTTTTTGAATTCCCTCCTTTTCTATTTTGAAAACAACAGGGTTAACATAATGTCCTCCGCATCGGTCAAATTCCGTTGAGTGAACATGCACGACAAACGATTTTCCAGAAATTTTTTCCGTTTCAACTCCTGACAAAAATGTCATCCAGTCATGAGTATGGATTATATCATGTTTAACTTGTGAAGCAATATCCTTCGCCAACAACGAATACCTATAGACTTCCTCAATCAGGTTTCCACAGTAACCGTTGTTTTTATTCTCCCTACTAGCTGATAAAAACTTTCTTTTGTAATTGTAAGAAGTATTATAGGCAACCAAGAGAGAATTAACTTCTTTTATTTTCACTTTTGGCAAATTAGCGGAAACCACATTTAAAAAATCTTCGGTAATTCCAAGATTTTTCGGTAACACAAAATTTATCTCAACACCTTTTTTACTTAGCGCCTTAGTTATTCCATAACAAGCAGTTCCAAGCCCGCCACTATTGAATGGCGGAAACTCCCAACCAAACATAAGAACTTTCATTTTTATCTTTGTTATTTATTTTTGCTATTTATTATCATAATTATAACACAGCTCACGCAAATCACAAAATAAAAAAAATAAAAAATATTGCAATTTATTGTAGCTTTTCGTACGGAAAAATGAGAAAGTCCTAATAATATTATTTTATCCCCGTACTTCCAAATCCCCCATCCCCGCGTTTAGTAATGTCTAAACTTTTAACTATTTCAATCTCCGCCTTTTCAATTTTTTGGATAAGCATTTGCGCTATCTTTGCGTTTTTCTCAACAAGATACTCTTTATTCCCAAGATTAATCAGGACAACTATAACCTCCCCCCTATATGTTGAATCAATAACTCCTGCCATCATTTTCATACCATATTTGGCAGCTAGTCCGCTCTTGTCCCAAATAAGTCCAACATATTTGTTCGGAATCTCCATTTTTATCCCCGTAGAAAATCCCTTTCGTTCTCCGGGTTTTAAAATATAGTTTTCTTCAGCTGAATAAAAATCAAGTCCCGCGTCACCTTGATGCGCGTAATTCGGAACTTTTGCATTTTCATTTATTTTTTTAATTTTGATTTTTGGCATAAATTATTTTCTATCTAAAAATCTTTTAACTCTATTCCAAATCAAATCACTTATTTCTTCAGGGCTTAATAATTTATCATTTTTTATACAATTTATTTCTATCCAATTATTATGCTTTTTAACCAAACTCAACGATTGTTGATAAGACGACTCTTGATAAGCACGGCTTTTTTCAACCTTGTCCTTTTTCGCGTTTTTAATATAACCTCTGGAAACTTTTTTAGTTAGCAGCTCTTTGGAGATTTTATACGGAACATTAAGAAAAATAACCGTGTCTGGTTTTGGAATTTTAAAAACATTAAACTCCATCTTCTCTAGCCATTCCAGAAATTCCTTTCTTTTTTTCTGATCTAAAATTTTCCCTCCTTGGTGAATTTGATTTGAAGAGGAATATCTGTCAAGCAAAACTATTTTTCCATCTTCCAACCATTCCTTTATTTTCTCTTTTGTTTCCCAGCGATCAGCAGCATATAAAATTGACGCAAGATATGGACTTATTTTCGGGGCATTCCCAAACTCATTATTCTGAAATCTGCCGATCATTTTGCCAAAAAAGTTTTCATAGTATCGCGGAAAATCAATGGTAGCGGTTTTGAACTTTTCTTTTTTTAGTTTCTTAATAAGTAACTTAGTCTGCGTTGCCTTGCCCGCTCCGTCTATTCCGTCTATCACAATTAATTTTCCTTTTGTTTTATTTTTTTTCATTTGAATTTATAAGCTATAATAATTTCTATTCCTCAAGGTAATTTACTTCTCCCAAATTTGTCATTCCGAGCCCTTTAAGACGAGAAATCTATAAGTGATACCATACAGAGATATTGTTTATTTTTAGAGAACTCTTAGATTCCTCAATCGCGGAGTTTATGCTGAATTTATTTCAGTGCTCATTTCGGAATGACAAAAATTAAGAAAAATTCGTCAGGAGTATATTACCCTGTTCTATTCTTCCAACTCATCCTCCGAATAGACAAAATTCAAATCAATCTTTTTATAATTAAACAATTCTTCTTCTTTGAAAAACCGTTTTATTTCCGACTGAGCGTTTTCTATTGAATCGGAGGCGTGAATCAAGTTTGTTTGAATACTCATCGCCAAATCTCCTCTGATACTTCCCGCGTCCGCTTCTCTTCCCTTAGTAGTTCCAACAATAATTCTGACTGCTTCAACAGCATCAAGTCCCTGCAAAGCCACAGCTATTACCGGAGTGCTTTTCATAAAATCTCTCAGTTTTCCGAAAAACGGCTTATCTTTATGATGCGCGTAGTGATCTTCCAAAACAACATCTTCAAGTTGCATCATTTTGAGACCAACTATCTTCAACCCTTTTCTTTCAAACCTTCTAATAATTTCCCCCAGCAGATTTCTCTGCAGAGCGTCTGGTTTGACTAAAATACATGTTCTTTCCATTTTTTTAATGTTAGTTATTAATTAATAGTGTTTGGAAGATATGAGCAAGGAAAACTGAGGCAACGCTTTAAAATTTCCAAGCCTTTCTTTTTTTTATTCCCAAATTCTATTTTGGTTATGATTAAAATTGAAAAAATTTTGACTCTCACGAACCCACTATTACAATCCCCTCTTCCACCCCAATACTATAATCATCCGGCAGCTCGGTAGTAAGACCACTGTCCAGTGTGTTAATAATATTTTCGGTGAATTCATCATAAGAAGTTGCTTTAACTTCTTTCATAATTTCCATTACTCTGCCGATATTATCTTCTTCGGGAGTAATACTTATTTGAAAAACAATTTCTTTGGCAGGCAAAATTATTCCGGTATTAGCTTCCAGCTTAGGTATTTCCCAAACGATTTCTCTTGTTTCCGGATTATAATAAAATTTTTCTTTATCAATTTCCGTTCCCTGAAAATCATTACTATTTTTATTATCCCCGGATTCTTCTCCATCATTATCTTTATCTTCCTGCTCTGGAATATATATCCCATTATTTTCATTTCCCGAAAACACTTTTCCATCCGGTCTGATATAACTTCCTGTCCATTTTACTTTTTCAGGCAGAAGTGAAACAATCTTTATATTTTTAAGATCATTAAACAAACTGTTTAAATTCCAGTGAATCGTATATCTAGTCTCTTTACCAACTTCCGGAGGAATAACTCCACTATTTTTAATTCTGCCATCATCATTAAAATATCCTTTTGCTCTCACGAATAAAGACGCATCCAATTTAACAATTGTCGTGTTTGATGTGATAGTTTCCCCTACTTTTTCTGATTCCGAGTCAAAATCAAACTCTTTGACCGCTACGGTATTTTTTATAATAAAGTTTTTATCACCTGAATTTTCTATATCAATAAAATCTTTAACTTTAACTTTAAAACTAACTTCCTCTTCTTCTCCAATGCCAAACACGGCAAGTTTTGGAATATTGAAAGCGCTCCAGGTTATTTTTTCACCGTCATACGATCCATTTGCAACATTGATTGAATCAGAGTTAATGCATCCTTCAATTCTGCTATTAATAACAAGTCCCTTAATTTCCATATCACTGTTATTTTTTAATTTTATTTTATATTCCAACTCTTCTCCTTTATAGGAAAAATATTCTTCTGAGCCATTGACCGTTTGGCTTAAAATCACCGGGGTATTTTGAATTCTTATCGCAGTTTTGTTATTTAAATACGGAATTGTATTTTTATCTCTTTCAGACGCCTTTAGAATAGCTTCTATCTCTATTTCCTTATTTTTATTTCCTGTAACATTTCCTTCTACAATTAACTCTCCTTTTGTATTCGGCTTCAAGTTTTCTATATTCCAACTCAGAGAATATTCCGTTCCGCTTTCATCCGCTTCGGGATCTGATGAAACATACTCAAAGCCTTTTGGAAGTACAGCCTCTATTTCCACATAAAAACTTCGCTTGCTTATATTTCTGTAAGCAATTACGCACTTTGCTTTGTTTTTATTAATCACAAATTTCGGACATTCAATAGACATTTCAAATGGAATTGATGTTACTTTTAATTTAGCCTTGCTTTTACTGTCAAACGATTGGAATTCAGAATTAAAGTTATCTGGAATGTAAGAAATTTTAGAATCAAATTCATATTCAGTTCCCTTCTTTCCAATAATCCTTCCATACAATCTTATCTTGTCTGATTCTCCAGCTGGCAAGTTATCTAAATTCCAAACAAAAACCGAACTGCTATCCCCTCCTCTGGATTCTTTGCCACTTGATATAAATGTAAACTTCTCCGGAGCAGAAAAGCTTATCCTCACATTCTTCAGTTCAACATTCGTATTATTCTCGTATCTTATTTCAAAATTAATTTCTTCTCCGCTCAACACCTCACTTGGAGCTCCGATTTCAACTTTTACTTTTTTCTCGTCAAACGACCATTGTCCTTTGAAATACATAAAATAAGATAATGCTAAAACAGCCAATAGAAACAGAAAAAAAGCAATTAGAAGTTTATTTCTTCTAAGTTTGCGTTTTTTGTTTCTGGCATTAGCCAGATTACTTTTCCAGTCTGCTCTATTGTTCAAAGCTTTTTCTTCACTCAATAGATAGTTCTCTATTTTTCTATTAGTATAATCTTCAGACATATTACTAAACTAAGATTATTGTAAACTCTGCTTATAATATACAATAATAATTCACTTGCGTCAAAGTTTTAAATCAATAAAAAATCAAATCGCCGATTTCATCAGTTCGCAATATTTGCGCGTTTATGTTTTTAAGACGGTTTAATAATTCTTCAGCGGGATGTCCATAGCTATTTTCCCCAACGGAGATTATCGCCTTTTCCGGTTTCACTGATCTTAAAAATTCATTTGAAGTTCCATATTTACTTCCATGATGCGAAACTTTTAATATTTTCGATTCAAGATTTATATTTTTATTCAGTAACCGTTTGTCAACTTTAAAACCGGCATCGCCTGTTAACAAGTAAGAATTATCATTAAACGCAAACTTGAGCACGACTGATACATCATTACTATCTTTAATCTCTTGGTCTTTTAAATTTTCAAAAGGATGCAAAACAAATATATTTACATTTCCCGCTTTTATCTTTTGACCAAAATGAGCGTATATTACCGGAATATCTTTTTCCGCGATTAGCTTGTCGCGTTCTTGGCAAATTGCTTTTTTGCATTTTATTCCGGTCATTAGAACTTGCTCCACTTCATAATATTTCAAAACTTCAACCAGTCCACCGATATGATCTTTGTCAGGATGAGTCATAATCATCAATTCAATTTTTTTGTCATAAAACGGCAGATATTTCCCAAGTTTATTTAGAATATCTTTCCCGTCTCCCCCATCTATCAATATCTGCGTATCTTTCGGCAAATCAATCATCGCTCCATCTCCTTGCCCGACATCGAAAAAGATTATTCTCGGCTTTTTGTCTTCAGTAGGATTATCCCGCCAAAAAGCGATGGCGATTAGAGCATTTATTGAGAAGAGAAATATTATGATTAGAATGAGATTTTTTTTGGGGAGAGTTGACATTTGTGTGGATTTTAGGTCAGAGTGGAGTTAATACTGCAAAACCGCGCTGTCATTTCCGTGAAGGCGAGAATCCATTGCTACAATAAGTGTTTTTACCTTTACCGTATTTCTTAACGCTATTTCATAATGTGTGGTCTATATTATACACGCGACATAATCAGTCTATGTTATGATCCCTCCCCCTAAAACTTCATCGCCTTTATAAAATACAACCGACTGTCCTGGCATAATCGCGCGTTGTGGTTTTGAAAATTTCACCATATATTTATTGCCAGCTTTATCAACAACCGCCGAACATTCCTTCATTCTGTATCTTATCTTTGCCTTTATTTTAAGCGGCAATTTTGGAACATTTCCGGAAATCCAATTTACTTTCTTTACAATCAATTCTCTGGAAAATAATTTTTTGTCATTTTTATTATTACTGACAATAAGCTGGTTCTTTCTACGGTTCATTCCAACCACATAATAAGGTCCCGTTCCGCCAATGCCGATATCTCTTCTTTGTCCAATCGTATAAAGAGACAAACTTTTGTGATTCCCTAAAATATTGCCATTTGTATCAATTATATCACCTGATTTCAACTTTAAATGTTTTTTCAAAAAATCACTGTAATACTTGCTCGTTATAAAACAAATTTCTTGACTTTCTTCTTTATTATTAATTTCAAAATTATATTTTCCGGCAATTTTCCTCACTTCGTCTTTTGTATAATCCCCGAGTGGAAATAAACACTGTTTTAATTTTTTTTGATTTAAAGTATAAAGAAAATATGATTGGTCTTTATTTTTGTCTTTCGCTTTTAGAAGTTTGAATTTTGCAGTCCCGCTCTTACTGTCATTGCGAGCGAAGTGGAGCGATAGCGGAACGAAGCGTGGCAATCCCGTAACTAAGCCCTGCGATTTGTAGTTACGGGATTGCTTCGGTCGTACCTCCCTCGCAATGACATTTTGCAGACGAACATAATGTCCCGTCGCGATAAAACTTGTTTTATTTTTTAGAACTTTATCCATCAAAAGTCCGAATTTAATTTCCCGATTACATTCCACGCAAGGATTTGGCGTTCGTCCTTTTTGATATTCGGAAATAAAATAATTAATTATTTTCTCTTTAAATTCTTTGCCTAGATCTAAAACAGAAAATTTAATCCTCAATTTCTTCGCCACCCTCCTTGCATTTTTTTCGTTTTTATCATCCCCCGCAATTCCCAACCGCATAAAAACTCCTTCTGTTTGATAGCCTTGTTCTTTTAATAAAACCGTCGCCACGGACGAATCAACCCCGCCGGAAAGAGCAACTATTACTTTTTTATTTTTAGGGGTTGACATATTTTTTAGATGTGATATAATGACTTGTTGATTTCAAGCAAGATTTTTCTCGCTTGAGTCACAAAAGGTGATTTAATGAAAATGAAACCAGAAATTTTGTTCTGGTGGGTACCGGTCATTCAATTGAAAAAAAGAATTCCTCGAATTATATAGGAACTTTTCAGTTGTTTGACGGGGGATTTGTCGGTCACCTGTTTGAAATAATGTGAGAGTTGCTCATCGCGCGGCTCTCCTCTTTTTTTTATTTGAAAACGGAGTGTAGAACGAACGGAGTGGAGTTCTACCGTTTGAATCACGAATGGTCAAACTCCGCTATCGCTTGTTTGACACTCCGATTTTCTTAACGACCCGACTTTATAATCACTCATAAAACCTCCTCAACACTCCATCTTTTTTAAATTTCTTAATATTTTTTACCACCTGATCATAAAATTTCGGATAGTGGATCCTGTTGATCCAGCGAAATTTATAAAACTGCCGATAAGGCTTTTTTTGGTGATGCGCCAGTTCATGCGCGATGACAGCAAGAATACTGCTGTATTTTTTCGGCTTTTTTAATTTCTGCGTATAAATATCAATAACCACCAATTTTGATTTCAAATTAGTATAACCAAGTTTATAATTCTTCACATATCCGTCTCCCTTTCTGATCACTTTCGGCTTAAAATTAAAACCGTGAAGTTTCAAAACTCGGCAGGCTTCCCGAAAAATTTGTTCACAGATCTGTTCGTGAGTTGACATAATTTGTAGCTTTTAATAATCATTTATTATTTTTGCTATCTTTTCAACATCTTCAATACTTATTCCATGATGAGTTGGAAGATTAACGCATTTTGAACTTACCTTTTCCGCAATCGGGCACTCCCCTTTCTCATAGCCAGCTTTTGCCACATCAACTTCGATCGGACCTATTGTCTGTGGAAACCAATCTCCCAAAATAACTCCTCTCCCTTTTGCTTTTTTAATTAACGCTTTTTTGTTTTCAACCAATATAGTATACCATAAAAATATATTTTTTGAGTCGGGAGATGTCTTTGGCAATTCTATACTTTTATTATTAACCAGTCTTTCCTCATACAATTTCGCAACATCCATTCTGTGATTATTGAATTTACCAATCAATTTCATTTGATGAAAAACAATTTTCGCGAGCGCGTTCGGCATTTTTGCCGAAAAATTTTCCGGTTTGCCGCAATCTTTTTCTTCTTTTGTATAAGCTTTCGTTATAATTTCAATATTGCTTGAGAGATACATTATTATTTTCCCAATATTAAAAAAATGGTATGTTTTTAACGATGTGAATGTTATAATCGGATGCGAAAGCTGTCGCATTATTAAAGTTTTTTTCGGATATGGAATTTGATCTTTAAATTCTTTTATTTTCTTTCCCAGTTCCGAATTATTCGTAATAACCATCCCGCCCGAAACAGAGGAGATAACCTTATCTCTGCCGAAGCTAAAAAATGCCGCGTCTCCGAATATTCCTGTTTTCTTTTTTTTGTATTCTGATCCGAGAGAATGAGCGCAATCTTCAATCAGGTATAAATTATGCTTTTTTGCGATTTTCATAATTCTATCCATCTCCGCCGAATTTCCGAATGTGTGCTGAACAATAATAGCTTTTGTTTTATCGGTAATTTTTTCTTCTATTTTTTCCGGATTAATATTGTATGTATTTTTTTCTATGTCAACATAAACCGGTTTTGCCTCACACCACATTATTACATTCGGCAAAGCAACAGTTGTAAACGCTTGCAAGATCACTTCGTCATCTTTTTTTATTTCAAGACATTTTAGAATCGCATAAAGACCGGATCTTCCACTGTCAAATCCCACTGCCCATCTGCAATCCATAAACTCACAAAACTTTCTTTCTATTTTTCTTCTATATTTTCCATTTTGTAGCTTTGCCCAATTCCACGGAAGAAACAAATATTTCATAGCGATAAAAACATCCAATAATGTATAATTCGGCGCAAAGGCTGACGCAATTGGTTGAAAAATTTTAAACATAAATAATATAAATTTGTTAAATTTTAGGACTTTTTTGTCCTAACTTGTCTACAAAAAAATTGTCATTCCCGCGAAAGCGGGAATCCAGACGCAATATCATCAGTCATTATTTTTAGAATAAAAGTTTTAAAAAACAAATCAACAGTAATGTTTTACAATACTTCAACTGCTATAATAACATTTATAGCTTTTAAAGATACTTCACCTGGATTCCCGCCTTCGCGGGAATGACATTAATAGCATTAACGGAAGATGCAGATGGATTAGTTTGTCTATTTCCCCTTTACATTTATCTGGTTTTCATTGTCTAAAACAAGAATAGATGATACAATTATACCATAATTAAATAATTAAATATAAATGAATAAAGTTGCGCTAGTGATTTTAGATGGGTGGGGTGTAAAAGAAGAAGGTATTGGAAATGCCATAACAAAAGCTTCAACTCCGAATATTGATGCTCTTGAAAGATTTTATCCCAGCACTATTCTTCAGGCATCCGGAATGGCAGTTGGCTTGCCGTGGAAAAAAATGGGCAATTCCGAGGTCGGACATTTGACACTGGGAGCCGGCAAGATCATATATCAAAATTTACCAAGGATTTCATTGTCAATTCAGGATAAAAGTTTTTTTAAGAACGAAACCTTGTCAGAAACAATCAAACATGCCAACAGCAATAAAAATTCTAATATCCACTTAATGGGAATGCTTAGCGATGGAGGAGTCCATAGTCATATTGACCACCTCTATGCTCTTTTAGAACTTTTAAAAGAAAAAAAGATAGATTCTGATAGGGTTTTTATTCACATTTTTACTGACGGAAGAGATACTAATCCAAGATCCGGCGTTAAATTTGTCTCCAAGCTTATCAAGAACATAAAAGAAGAAAAATGGCCGGGAAGGATTGCGAGCATAATGGGCAGATATTACGCCATGGACAGAAATAAAAACTGGGACAGAACCAAACTCGCTTATTACTGTCTTGTAAATAGTGTTGGAATAAGAGAAAACGATCCGGCAGAAACACTAAAAAAATATTATCTTGAAAATATTACGGATGAGTTTATAAAACCGACATTAATCGTTGACAAAAAAGGCAATTTTACGCCAATAAAAGAAGGCGATTCCGTTATGTTTTTTAACATAAGACAAGACAGAGCGAGACAACTTTCAGAAGCGTTTGTTCTTGATGAATTTAAAGGTTTTGACAGAGGAGATAAACTAAGCAATCTCTGTTTTACAACAATGATAGAATACGAAAAAAATCTTCCAACAAATGTTATATTTCCAACTCAAAATATTGACTATCCTCTCGGCAAGATCATAAGCGACAACGGAATGAAACAGCTTAGAATTGCTGAAACTGAAAAATATGCGCATGTGACATATTTTTTTAACGGCGGAGCAGAAAAACCGTTTAAGAACGAATTCAGAACGCTTGTCCCTTCCTTGACAGTTGAACAATTTGACAGTGCTCCCAAAATGAGTGCTGAAGCAATTACAGAAGAAGTTATAAAAGGAATGGAGTCAAATAAATTCAATTTCATCCTTGTAAATTATGCAAATTCTGATATGATAGGACATACTGGTAATTATAAAGCTGCGATAGAAGGGATAGAGTTTGTTGACGGATGTATTGGAAAATTATACAAAACAGCAATGGAAAATGATTTTTCTCTTTTAATAACAGCGGATCATGGAAATGCCGAAGAAATGATTAATCCAAGAACTGGCGAAAAATTAACAGAACACACTTCAAATCCGGTCCCGTTTATAGTTGTTAACAAAAAATTTGCCCGGGAAAGAGAACCTAAAATAGCCAAAAAAATAGGAGGAATGCTAAGCGATGTTGCTCCGACTGTTCTGGAAATTTTAGAGATTGACCAGCCAAAAGAAATGACGGGAAAAAGTTTGTTGGATAGTCTGGATTAGAATAATTAGCTGTTTTCTTTTTTAGCTATTTTCCTCTTGAGAGAGATAGAGGCGTGTTTAAAATTAGCACATTTTTTTCTTCCACTCTCTTATCTTTTTATGATTTCCACTTAATAAAACATCTGGAACTTTCCAGTTTGTTTTTTTCTCCGGAGAAAAAACTTCCGGTCTTGTATAGTGCGGATATTCCAAATATCCTTTTTTTGAAAACGACTCGTCTTTGATGGATTCTTTATTTCCAACAACACCTTCTATCAGTCTTGAGACAGAATCAACAATGATCATCGCCGGAATTTCTCCGCCCGTTAGAATATAATCACCTACGGAGATTTCTTCATCCGCCAAATTCCTTACAACTCGTTCATCAACTCCTTCATATCTTCCGCAAATTAAAACCATTTTATCCAGTTTGGAAAATTTTCTCGCCATCGCTTGATCAAATCTTTTTCCTTTGGCGGATAATAAAATGATTTTAGTTTTAGTTTTAGTTTTAGTTTTAGTTTTAGTTTTAGTTTTAGTTTTAGTTTT
>CAZBCK010000015.1:0-15870 GCA_964490635.1 uncultured Candidatus Saccharibacteria bacterium
TACCTGAGTATTAGTGTCAGATGACCTTATATTGCCACCATTAACATCCAACTTCACTCCAGGCGAAGCCGTCCCTATGCCGACATTGCCGTTTTGTTGAATAATAAACTCAGACCCAGCATCTAAATCTATACTTCTACTTATTCCAAATTTTTCCGTACCAGTTATGCCTGTATACCACCCGGCTGAATCGGCAGTATTGGTAAATTTAATTAGCCCAACTCCCGAATCCGCTTCGCTCAAATGCAATAATACAGCACTACTATCTAAAATCTCCAACTTCGCCCCTGGACTAGTCGTCCCTATGCCGACCTTGCCGTTGCCTAAAATTGTCATCACTCGTGTTCCGTGATTGCTAACGCCCAATAATGGCTCACTGTTTCCAATAGAACTTACTGATGAACCAGAAAAACTACGAGCTATTAACCGAATATACGGCACAGTAGCAACGGCAGAATTATACCCAATTAGATTAACTGCGCCATATCCCGAATTGTCAGTAAAACCATTAAGTGCAAACCCACTATAGCTCCAAGTAGAAAGCCTTCCAATAGTATCAGTTGTTATCGCCGGGATAAAAAAATTATTCAAAGTGTTTCCACTAAAATTAGAGCTTCTAAATGAAAATGATGGATGTGTTCCATCAGATGTTCTTACATCCAACTTTGAGCTGGGACTCGTCGTCCCTATCCCAACATTCCCCCCGTCATCTACAAATATCCCATTCCCTGCGTCATCGTAGAGTTTAAGCCCTGCACTGTCATAAGCCTTAATTTCATCTATTGCCAAACTGTTAGCATCTCTGCCTGAAAGCAAAGCATACTGAGGATGGTCATCGTCTGAAAGTCCTGCTAATTGTCCGTGGTCTATCTCGCTGTCTGTTGTTGAAAATGTTGTGCCTGTAAGAGTAATACCTGTGCCACCGGTATAAGTCGTATTATTATCCGTATAACCAACCGCCCAGGATTGTAATTTAGCGAAAGTATTAATATCTGTATCCTGCATATAATTAGTTAACGCAGAAGCGTCTATATATCCTGCCGAAGTATTTTCCGCTTCCGTCCAAACATCAAAACAACTTTCAACCGCTCCACTTGCGTCAACTCCCAAAGGAAATTGTCCAGCGCTACAATTCGCCCCGTTAGAAGCTAAAGCTGTGGCTGTGCTTGCTAAATCTATTGTAATATCATTATCAACATAAGCGTCTGATATACTTGCGCCATTCCAAACACCTGATTTTATAATATTAAACCAGCTATCACCTGAAACCGTTAATTGCGTAGTTGAAGCATTGCCAGTTATTAAATTTCCGTCAATTCTTGAATCGCCATAAACATCCAACAAATACGCAGGGATTGTCGTCCCGATCCCCACATTGCCACTTGTGTCAATCACAAAAGGAGAAGCGTCAGATGCTTCATCATTAACACGCAAAGAAAGTCCGCTTCCAGTATTTTCAACAAGAAGCGCGCCGCCGTTTCCGGAATTTGTTATTTCAAGAGTTTCATCGGCAACATTAGATCCGACGAACCGGACCGCGCCAGAATCAACAACTACTACTCTGCCAGCGCCGGCGCCCCCTTCGTCATACGCCTGATCAAGATTATTGCCGCCCACGACACTTACATTCTGCCAAACCAATTCCCCGTTTCCGTCAGTCGTTAAAACTTCATTGACAGACCCATCGTCAGGAGGAAGAACATAAACCGTTGATTGCGTCATTAAAGCGTTTGGTTGAAAAATCACAGAATAATCAGTCCCGCTTTGCTCCGAATAAATTGTTATCTGTCCATCGCTGCCGTCCCGCCCGCTTTGCAAGTCAGTGAAAGTTCCCGCAACAGGATCCGAAACGCCGATAACAGCTCCGTCAATACTCCCGCCATCAACATCGATGGAAGTTAAAGTTGACAAAGAAGTAATATCGGCATTGTCTCCGGAAATAGCGGGAGTGATAACAGAGCAATTCGCATCGCCCGGCGAACAAGTCGGAGCCAGAGTCTCGCCAGGATTATAAGGGCTGCCGGGCGGCGAACCTTTCACAATTGTAAAAATAAACAAAATAGAAAAAACGACAGTCGCTATACCTTTAAACAAATTTTTTTTATTTTGAAAACTTTTTTTTATTTTACCGGACATTTTTTGTATTATTTTACGATTTTTTAGTAAAATTATTTACGGAATTATCCCTTGATTTTTAATTTAGGACTTCTTTATTTTTTTGTCATTCTGGAAAATTTCGGAATGACGAAAAATAAAGACGAAAAATAAAAAATTTTATTATATCTCGTATATTATATTATACAACATTCTTATTTAAAGCACAATTTAAAAATATTTTTTTATTCCAAAACCGCCTTAATCCTCTTTACTCCCGCGCTAAAGAATTATTCTTTTTTGATCTTGAATTTTCCCAATCAAGAGTTTAATATTTAAAAATAGTTGGTAAAAAGGTTAAATATAATCAGAGCTAATCATTAAAATAAAAAACTAAGATAACGCAATATTATATCTTATAATTAAATTTATAAAAACTACGAGAGTCAATACAGTCAACACCACAATTACTAAAATGTTCTATCGCTACTTTATTTTTAAATACTGTCATTAGCTTGATTGATTTTTATCCAAATAATCCTGCAGAATTATTCTCGCCGCTTCCTGGTCTATAGCTTTTTTAATGTCTATACTTTTTACTCCGGCTTGCAATAAATTTTCTTTAGCCATCTTTGAAGTAAAAACTTCATTTACTTCTATAATTGGAATCTTAATATTTTTACTCATCTTAATAGAGAATTCTTTAATATCCTGAGTTTGCGCGCTCTCGCCTTTAAGTCCGACCGGGATACCGATAACTATTTTTTGAATATTTTCTTCCGGAATAATTTTTTTTATTTCTATTATTGATTTTTTTTGAGATTTATTTTCAAGCGTCAAAAAACGGCTGGCTAATTTTTCGTTTTTATCCGAAATCGCTAGTCCAATCCTTTTATCACCATAGTCAATAGAAAGTATTTTCATAAAATAGACAAATTAAATATCCCAAAATTATAAACAAAAAACCTCCAGATTGTCATTCTGAACTTGTTTTAGAATCTACTCTTTTTTACCACTAACCAAACCTACAAAACACTAAATATTTTTACTAAATTGAAAATACAATAATTGTAATATAAAAAATAATTGTGTTTGCATCGTAGACAAAAGACAGTGTAAATAGCACAAGTTAAATGTAAAATACAAAAGATTCTGAAACAAGTTCAGAATGACAGGAACTAATAAAACTTATCAGTCCCATCTCGTTAAAATCTCACATCCATCATCTGTTAACGCCACTGTATGTTCAAAATGCGCTGACAATTTTCCATCAGCCGTTTTAATCGTCCAATCATCATCACAACATTTAATATCGTATATTCCTTCGTTTACCATCGGTTCTATCGCAAAGGTCATCCCCTGACATAATTTCAACCCACTGTTTTTGTTCCCATAATTTGGAATATCCGGCGATTCGTGAACCGATCTTCCAACTCCGTGACCAACCAAATTTCTTACAACGGAGAATCCGTTTTTCTCCGCGTGTTCTTGAACAGCAAACCCGATATCACCAATCCTATTTCCCACTCTAACTTCTTCTATTCCTTTGAGCAAAGACTCTTTTGTTATATTAAGAAGCTTTTGCGCTTTCTCGCTTATTTTTCCCGCCCCAACCGTGATAGCGCTATCAGAATGAAACCCTTCATATTTCACACCTGAATCAATACTTACAATATCACCCTCTTTTATTATTTTTCCAAACGGGAAGCCATGAACAATTTCATCATTTATGGAAAGACAAATTATAGACGGAAAAGGCACTATATCTCTGCTTATTACATAATTTTTAAAAGATGGGATTACTCCGTATCTTTTAACTTCTTTCTCAGCTATTTCCTCCAGCTCGTCTCCGGAAATTCCCGGCTCAACTTTTGAAGCCAGTAATTGCAAAATGCCAGCCAGAATTTTTCCGCTTTCCTTCATCGTTTTTATTTCAGATTTTGATTTTAGATTTATTTTTTTTCTCATAATGTTGTGTTATTTTATTATATTTGGGACTTCCTTGTTTTACTTTGTTACAGAGATATTTTGCGATAGAGACTCGGTCTCTATACAATTATTTTTTATTTAAAGTATTATTTTGTATATAAAGATAAACTGTAATAATAAAATTAGCGTGGAGAGATCAAGTCTCTATCGCATGGAGATTAGTTAAAATGAGAAAGCCCTAATACTTAAAACTTTCTCATTTTTTGTTATCCTTACTCTAAACTATATTTGTCATTCCTGCGAAGGCAGGAATCCACTGCTACGATTTATTGTTTCCATACAAACTAATCTTTTGAATAACATTTTCCCAACCTACTGGACTCCTGCCTCCGCGGGAATGACAGAACGGCGTCCTACTTTACATAACCCACAATCTCCTTAAACACCTCTTCTACGCTTTGCTCTCCATTGATTTTTATTAACATATTTTTATTCTCGTAATATTCAATAACAGAACCTAATAATTTTTCGCTCCATTCAAGACGATTTAAAACTTTCTCCGGAGTATCATCTTCTCTTCTGTAAATCTCACTTCCACAAACCGGACATTTTTTATCTTCTTCCGTAATATCTTTTCCAACTATTAAAGGATGCCCGTTTTCTTTACACAATTTTCTGCTAGAGATTCTTTTTATTGATTCCTCTTTTGAAATATTAACATAAAAAACATAGTCAATTTTTCTTCCGGTTTCTTTTAATTTTTCATTCCAAAACTCAGCTTCTTCCATTATGCGCGGAGTACCGTCAAATATTATCCCTTTATTTTTATCAAGTTCGCTTAATTTTTGCCCCAGTATTTCTTTTTTCATAAAATCCCAAGGGACAATATCTCCTTTGACATTCATAATCTTGTTTATCTTCCTGCCAATTTCCGTGTCCTGCTTGGCAATATTTCTTAAAACAGCCCCTGTTTCAAAAATTTCCAAATCATATTTTTCCGCCAGCATTCTCGCTTGAGTTCCCTTTCCAGAACCTTGCGGTCCCATTATTATTATATTGATATTTTTTTTCATTTGGTTTTGTTAATTTTAATATTTTTTTTCTTTGTCATCCCAGAATTTTTTCTGTCGTAGAGATGAGGCACTACCTCGTCTCTACGACAGAAAAAATATCCGAGATCCAGTTTATCTCACTTTACAAAACTATACGAAAAATATTATTTATTGAAACTCACCGGGTTCCCGCCTTCGCGGGAATGACAAGTATAAAATTTTTTTATTCAATCTCCCTCAAAATAATCCCCTTCACCTCCTCCACAGTCTCGTCCAATTTCCCTTCGTGATTAACCACTTCATAATCATAAATATCTTTATGCTTCAACCATTCTCTCGTATAATCCATTCTTTCCCGAACAAATTCTTCACTCGCGCCGCGTTTTAGCAATCTTTGCCTGAGAACTTCCAGCGATGAAACAGTAATAAAAATAGCAACAACTTCCGGCATTAATTTTTTCATTGTTATCACCCCTTTATATTCAATTTTCCAAATCCCGATTCTGCCGCTTTCAATAACTCTTTGGATTTCTTTATTGGTAACACCGTAAAACTGATCATTGTATTCCCGCGCGTATTCAAAAAACTTATTTTCCGCGATTCCCCTTTTAAATTCTTCTTTGGAAATAAAATAATAAGGATCCTCCGCAAAAATATCCGAACGCTTTTTTCTGGTTGTTGTCGTAATTACTCTTTCTATTGGAAGAAACTTTTTCAGCCCGTCAATTACACTGTCCTCCCCCACCCCAGACGGTCCGGAGATTATAAAAAGTTTGTTTTTAATTAGCATAAGCAAAAAATTACTGCGCCATTTCATTTAACCGATTGATAACTTTTATTCTTAATTCTTCGCATTCTCTATCTTCATCATTATAAAAATCATCTATCTGATTTTCTTCAATATATTTATTATATTTTTTTATAATTTCATCTTTGTAAGTATTAAATTCTTTCACAAATAAATCTTTATAATCGTCTCTTATAAACGAGTAGCTACTTTCAAACCACTCAACAGCTTCTTTCTCTATATAATCACTTTCTAGTACTTCCGCTCCTTCTGATAGGATAGTTATATATAAATAGTATTTGCTTATAGACAGAACTACTTTTTCAACATTAAGATTATTGTTTCTTGTCTCTTTAATAATCCTTTGTAAATTCGTTTGACTTTCAATAAATTTAACGGGAGTATTTATTTTCTTTTCATATTCTCCAATAGCAAATCGTTTTTTATGACCTTCAAGCGCTGAAGACAAACAATGTTGTCTTTCGTGCGCAACATTATCTCTAATCCCAACTTCTCCAATTTCTGGCATTATTTTCATTAAATTATTTAGTCTGGGAATAAATTTAACGGGCATAAAATAACTGTTACTTTTTTCAACAGGGAAAACATGAAAATTTTTACCAAAAGAGCTAAAGATAACTTTTTTAAAGCCTTCTTTTTTGGCGCATTCTTTTATATATTTCACTGTGTCTCCATAGCATTCTTCACACACTTCAAAAATTTTTCTTATTTCCTTATTGCTTAATCCGAGTTCAATTTCTGCTATTTCTTGTTGTTTAGTAAAATCAATTGGATATTTAAATTCTTCCGTATTTTGAGAAAAACTATTTTCCAAACTTTCTGTCATAATATATTATTTTAATTCTTTTTAAAACAAGCCCGAAATAAATTCAGGCTGCCAGTAAAATAACAATTTAACAATACAACAATTTAACAATTTATTTTACATATCGTCATAGTCCCTCATCGTCAACTGCGAATCAATTTGCCTGATAGTATCAAGCACAACGCCAACAACAATCAAAACAGCCGCGCCGCCGATTGACATAGTTGTTACATGAGTCATTGCCTGTCCAATGAAAGGAAGAATGGCAATTAAACCAAGGAAAATAGCGCCAAGGAAAGTTATTCTGTTTAAAACCTTTCCGAGAAATTCAGCTGTGTTCGTGCCTGGTCTTATTCCCGGCACAAACCCGCCGTGCTTTTGTAAATTTTCCGCGACATTTTTCGGATCAAAAACAATGGAAGTATAAAAATAGGTGAATAAAAATACTGTTATAAAATATAGGATACCATAAAATAGTTGGTCTTGAAAAAGATTATTTATGAATGTCGCGATGCCAGCGACAGTTTCGTTTGAATTTGTTACAAGAAATGAAGCAACAATTCCCGGAAAAAGCATAATGGACATTGCGAAGATAAGAGGTATCATTCCCGCGGAATTTACTCTAAGAGGCAAAAATGTTGAAACGCCACCGGATGTTTTACTGCCTCTAACCCGCCTCGCGTAAGAAACAGGTATATTTCTCTGCGCTTCCGTGATAATAACCACCGCCACAACTACAACCAAAGACATAATTAGCAAACCGATAATAGAAGGAATTTTGTCCGAGGTCATAGTTGAAAGAGTTTGTTGTATCGTCATCGGCAAACCGGAAACAATTCCGGCAAAAATAATCAATGAAATACCATTGCCAATTTTCTTTTCAGATATAAGTTCTCCTAACCACATTAAAAACACAGTTCCAGCTGTAATTATAGAAATGGCAACAGTTAAATCAAAATTACTAATATTACCAATGATTCCCTGACTTTTGAGCAAAGTGATCATTCCAAAGCTTTGCAATATTGCAAGCGGAACTGTGGCAATTCTCGTATATTGATTAAACTTCTGCCTGCCCTGTTCTCCTGATTCCTGATACATTTCCTTGATTTTCGGAAAGATCATCGTTAATAATTGCATTATAATTGAAGCGGTAATATAAGGACCGATTCCCAGCAATACTATGGAAAACTTTTCCATTCCTCCGCCAGTGAACATACTTAACATCCCCAGCAGTTGATTGCCACTAAAAAAATCTTTGAGCTTTTCAGCGTCAACAATTGGAACCGGAATATGCGCCGCGATCCTAAAAACAACCAGCAACGCGGCAATAAAAAATATTTTATTTCTCAACTCCTTGTCCCTAAAGACACGGATTAGTTTTTTAAGCATGGAATTAAATTGTTAAAACATTTGTTGGTTCGGAATTGCACTCCGAATCTCAATGCACTATCAGCGAATTTTATCAATAACTTGGAACAATATTATTGTTAGCGCATTAGAGTTCCAAGTACAACTTGGAACCAGTGAATTTTTGTATTTATATGATTAAGATACTTTAATTTTCCCACCCGCTTTCTTAACCTTCTCTTCCGCGCTCTTGGAAACCAGACAATTCTCAATAATAAATTTCTTAGTTAATTCTCCATTGCCAAGAATCTTGACTCTTGGTTTTATTTTGCTAATCAATCCTTTTCTTAGTAATATTCTCGGGTTGATAACTTCGCCACTTTCAAAACTGTTTTCCAGTCTGGAAACACTGGTTATATTATTTTTGGCATACAAACTTTTAAATCCTCTTAATTTCGGAGTTCTCCTAAACAAAGGAGTTTTATCCCCCGCAAAACTTCTTCCTTTTCCGCCACCCGATCTTGATTTCTGCCCTTTCAATCCACGCGTAGAATAAGTTCCATGACACCCCCCGCGTCCGACTACTTTCTTCTTCTTTTTCTTCGTTGGTTTTAGTTGATGTAATTGCATAAGATTATTTTAATATGTAAACACAATTCGCTGGTTCGGAGTTGCACTCCGAATCTCAATGCACTGACAGCGAATTTTATCAGTAACTTGAAATAATATCATTGTTAGTGCATTAGAGTTCCAAGTACAACTTGGAACCAACAAACTTATTCAAAAACTTAGCATTCTATTTTTTCTCAACCTCTTTAACATCCTTCTCTTCTACTTTCTTATCTTCCGTTTTCTTCACATCTTTTTTTTCTTCCGCTTTCTTAATCTTCTCCGCTTCTTTTTCTTTCAAAATCTTCTCTCTCGTCTTCTTTATTTTAAACTGCTCCAGTGCTAAAATTGTCGCGCGAGCATTGTTTAGTTTATTTTTACACCCAAGCATCTTGCTTGAAACATCGCTGACTCCGGCAAAACTCATTACAACTCTCACCGCTCCTCCGGCAACAATTCCATGTCCTTTCGCAGCGGGTTTCATCAAAACTTTCGCGCTACCAAGCTTTTGATAAACAGAATACGGAATTGTGTTTCCTTTAAAATTGATAGCTATCATATTTTTCTTCGCGTCAGCATACGCTTTTTCAGTCGCCACTCTCATGTCCGGACCTTTCGCCACCCCCACGCCGACTTTCCCCTTTTTATTGCCAATAACAACAGCAGTCCTAAAACTAAATCTCTTGCCACCTTTAACAACACGCGTCACACGCGCAATATCAATAACTTTCTGATCAAACTCAGGTTTTTCTTTCTTAAACCTCCGTTTATTTCTTTTTGATCCCTGTTGTTTTAACATTTTTTATTATTATGACTAAATAAAATTTATTCAATAAAATATTTTTAGAATTCCAAACCGCCTTCTCTCGCTCCATCCGCTATCGCCCTAACTCTTCCGTGATATTGAAAACCGCCACGATCAAAAACAACTTTTTTAATATCCGCTTTCTTCGCCTTTTCAGCAATTAGTTTCCCTGCTTCTTTTGCCTTTTCAGTCTTAGTTTTTCCTGATTTAACTTCTTTATTATTAACACTTGCTAAAGTAGCACCTGCCTGATCATCAATTAACTGGATAAACAAACCTTTGTTGCTTCTATATAAATTCAAACGAGGAATTTTTGAACTTCCAAAAACCTTGGCGCGAACTCTTCTATGCCTTTTTATTCTATTTTCTCTTTTTGTCTTTTCTATATTTTTCATAAATATTTATTCTACGGTGCTTTAGCGCACGGTTCGCAAGGTTTTAACCTTGCTAGATTTAGTTTAGTAAAATATTTCTCTTCGCGAGATTAAAACCTCGCAAACCCTCGGCTAAAGCCGGGCAGAAATTGTTAGAATAATTTAATCTATTCTCCTGCTCCCGCCGCTTTCTTTCCAATCTTTCTTCTTACTTGTTCTCCAACATATCTTATTCCTTTTCCTTTATACGGTTCGGGCTTTTTTAAACTTCTTATATCCGCTGCAATTTGCCCAACCAGCTGCTTATCTATCCCAGAAATATTAATCTTATTTTTTTCAATTTTAAACTCTATCCCCTCTGGCGCTTTAAAATTAATTGGGTGCGAAAAGCCTAAGTTTAATTCCAGATCATTTCCTTTTTGCGCCACTTTATAGCCAACACCCTGAAGCTCAAGCTCTTTTTCATATCCTTTCTCAACACCATAAACCATATTCGCAACCAGACTTCTAGAAAGTCCCCAGAGAGCATTTGCCTTCTTAGTTTCTTTCTTTGGAAACAGAATCACTTGATTGTCTTTAATGTCAACTTCAATAATAGAATCAATAGTGACAGACAACTCACCTTTTGACCCTTTAATGGAAATATTATTATTGTTATTGGAAACTGTAACTCCTGATGGTATGTCTATCGGTTTTTTCCCTATTTTACTCATGGAAACATTTTAACATTTTAACATTTTAACATTTTAACAATATTTACGCCATTGCATTATCGCTAACTGCAAATAATACGATGGTTAATATGTTAATATGTTAATATGTTAATATGTTAATTACCAGACCTCGCAAATAACCTCTCCGCCAAGACCATTTTTTCTTGCTTCTACGCTTGTCATAACTCCTTTTGATGTTGAAACAATAGAAATTCCGCAATCGTTTAAAACTTTTGAAATACGATCTTTTCTAATATATACTCTCTGTCCCGGCTTGCTTATCCTCTTAATTCCAGCTATTGCATAATTACTTCCAACTTTCTTCAAAACAATCTCCAAAACTATTTTTACTCCCTTTTTATGCTGGACAACATCATCAAGATAGCCCTCTTTTTTTAGAACTTTTGCCAGCGCAATTTTAAATTTAGACGATGGCATTTCCACGCTTGCATGATTAGCCATTTGCGCGTTTCTTATTCTTGTTAACATATCTGCGATTGGATCAGTCATAATATTAAATAATGAATTTAGAATTTAGAATATTGAATTTTGAAATAAGAATCAAATAAAATCATTCGTAAGTTGAATATCAAATCTTATTTATTATTCAAAATTCAAGATTCATACCTACCAGCTTCCTCTCTTAATTCCAGGTATTTCTCCTTTATCCACCAGTTCCCTGAAACAAATTCTGCATAAGTCAAACTTTCTCATATATCCATGTTTTCTGCCGCATTTCCAGCATCTTCTGACAATACGAGTTGAGAATTTTGGTTTTTTTTGCGCTTTCACTATTAACGCTATTCTTGCCATAACTATAAATTAATTGCTAAATTATCAAATTGTCAAATTGCTTATTGTCGTATTATTATGCTATGCATAATAATTTAACAATATAGCAATTTGACAATTATTTTGTAATAGGAACCCCCAAACCCTTTAAGAGTTTATATGCTTCTTCATCAGTTTTCGCCGTAGTTACTATGTTAACTTCCATTCCCAGAATATGTCTTATATCATCTTTATTCACCTCAGAAAAAATAATGTGCTCTTTTATCCCAATATTGAAATTTCCGTTCTTGTCAAATGCTTTTCTATTGAGTCCTCTAAAATCCCTTATCTGAGGAAGAGCAACACTAACCAATCTGTCTAGAAATTCATACATTCTTGATCCTCTCAGAGTCACCATTAAACCAACTGGCATTCCTTCTCTTATTTTAAAACCAGCAATAGCTTTTTTTGCTTTCGTAACAACTGGCTTCTGTCCGGTAATATCGGTGAAATCTTTTGTTATTCTTTTCATATCATCTTTACTGCCATCTCTCAAAAATTTGCCCAAACCCATATTAACAACGATTTTTGTTATCTTAGGAACAGCCATATTATTTTTATAGCTAAATTCCTTTTTCATTTCAGGAATAATTTCTTTGATATATTTTTCTTTTAACCGTGAACTAGACATTTTAATATTTTTTTAATTTATACACTAGACCATTTTTTGTCATTCCCGTGAAAACGGGAATCCAGATGCAGTATCATCAATCATTATTTCTACAACAAAAGTATCGCAAATAAATTAGAAGTAATGTTTTATAATATTTCAACTGTTCTAACGATATTTTAAAACTGAAGATATTGCGTCTGGATTACCGCCTACGCGGGAATGACATTTATTTTTCAACTTGCGTGTCAATATTCTCTCCACACTTTCTACAAATTCTATGCTTTTCCTTATTTTCCAAAACCAAATGACCAACTCTTGTTTGCTTATTGCACTTCGGACAAATTAAAACAACATTAGAAATATTAATAGGAGCGGCAACTGTTATTTTCTGACCTTTCTCTCCGCTTTTTCTTGCCTTGATATGTTTTTTCATAAAATTAGCGCCATCAACAATAACCCTGTTTTTTTCAGAAATTACTTTTGTAACTTTGCCCTTCTTTCCTTTGTCCTTCCCGGCAATCACTTTTACTTTGTCATTGGTTTTGATTTTCATATCTACTTATTGTTATTATTCTTCCATTTGTTCTCTTTCTAATTCTACAGGAGATTTATAATTCTCTCCTTTTCCAATAATTATTTTAATAGTTGTACCATCTTTTCTTTTTCCTTCAAAATAAACTTCGCCATTTTCCTCTTGTCCGCTTCTTGTAAAATTAAATCCGAAATTAGCCATCTTTTTTTGCACTTGTTCTATCTTTGTATTAAGAAATTCTACTTCAAATGTCTTCGCGGGTTCTGGTTTCCATTCTTTTTGATTTGTAACTTGTTCATTCATAATAATGTTTAAATTGATTACAGCACTTCTGGCGCCAGTGAAACAATCTTCATAAAACCTTTTTCTCTCAACTCTCTTGCTACCGGTCCGAAAACACGAGTCGCTTTCGGCGTTATTCTGTCTTTATCTTCAACAATTACAGCAGCATTATTATCAAAACGAATATATGACCCATCTTTTCTTCGAAGCGCTTTTCTCTGCCTGACAATTACAGCTTTGATAACTTCCTTTTTCTTGACCTGCCCTCTCGGTTCAGATATTTTCACAGACGCAACAATCACATCGCCAATATAAGCATATCGCCTTTTTGTCCCACCAAGAACTTTAATGCACTTAATCAATTTCGCCCCCGAATTGTCCGCAACTAAAAGTTTGCTTCCTTGTTGAATCATAAATTTGAACTTTTTACTTTATAAACTTTTTACTTTTTTCGCCATCCACTTCTTTTCCTTGCTCATCGGCCTAACTTCAACAATCTCAACTTTATCTCCAATCTTAAATTCATTCTCCTCATCATGCGCTTTGTATTTCTTACTTATTTTATATTTTTTCTTATATTTAGCATGCATTTTCAACCGATCAATCTTAACAACAACCGTTTTGTCCATTTTATCACTCACAACAATCCCAACTTTACCTTTCTTAATACTTTCTTTTTCTTTATTATCTTTATTCATAAGTAATATTATTTTTAGCTTTCCTATTCTTTAATTTGTCATCCCGAGCGACAATAGGAGCCGAGGGATCTCTCTCAATCGCACAAGATGTAATATTTTAGTTATCCTGTTTTAGAAGGATTCCTCTATTCCGCCCATTCGTACCTCATTTGCTCCAGTCGGAATGACAAAAAATATATAGCTTATTTATCCACCTTCAAAACTCTCTCTTTCAAAATCGTCTTTGCTCTCGCAATAATTTTCTTTGTCTGATTTATTGAGCTATAATCTTTCAGTTGTCTGTTAGAAAGCGAAAACCTTAACTTTTTCAGCTTCTCTTTGTTTTCTCTTATTAGATTTTGCAACTGTTTATCAGATTGTTGCCTGATTTCTTTCGCTTTCATAGAAGTCATTTTAACATTTTAACATACTAACATTTTAACAAAAGTATATTGAACTCTTGTTAAAATGTTCATATGTTAAAATAATTTATTTTATTCTTTAACAATAAACTTTACTTTAACCGGAAGTTTGTAACTAGCTCTCCGCATCGCTTCTTTTGCCACATCTTTTTCAATTCCATCCATCTCAAAAATTATTCTGCCTGGTTTTACCACTGCTGAGAAATGATCCAGGCTTCCTTTTCCGCTTCCCATTGGAACTTCAGCTGGTTTTTTAGTAATTGGCTTGTCTGGAAAAATTCTAATCCAGATCTTACCGCCCCTCTGTACATATCTGGTCATTGCCCGCCTTGCCGCTTCAATTTGGCGACTTGTTACCCATGATGTTTCCAACGATTTCATAGCAAAAGAGCCAAAAGAAATTGTATTTCCTTTCTGCGCTTTTCCACGCATTCTCCCTTTCATCATCTTCCTATGTTTTACCTTCTTGGGCATTAACATCGTAGTTCTATTTAAAAAATGTATTTAATAAAATTATTTCTCCTTTTCCTCAAAAACCTCCCCTTTATATATCCAAACTTTTATCCCAACAACTCCGTAAGTGGTATGTGCGTTAAACTTTGCAAAATCAATATCGGCTCTCAGAGTCTGCAGTGGTATTTTTCCTTCACTCAGCCATTCAGTCCTTGCCATTTCAGCCCCATCCAACCTTCCAGCAATAGCCACTTTTATTCCCTTTACTTGCTTATTTTGCATTGTCCTCTCAATCGCCTTTTTTATAGTTCTTCTAAATGGAATCCTTCTTTCAATTTGTTCAGCCACTGATTGCGCAACTAACTTCGCGCTGGTTTCAAAATTCCTTATTTCAATTATATTAACTTTCACTTCAACTTTTTCCTTTATTATTTTCGCGATTTCTTTTCTTAGCTCTTCAGCTTCGGTTCCTCCTCTTCCTATTATGATTCCGGGTCTGGCTGAATGTATATTAACAACTACACTGTTTGACGATCTTTCAATAACAATATCATCAACTGCCGCTTTCAAAAGTCTTTTTTTTAAATATTCACGCAATTCAACATCATTTCTCAGATATTGACTATATTTATTACTGCTAAACCACTTTGACTTCCAATCTCTGATAACACCTAATCTATACAAAAATGGATTTACTTTTTTCCCCATGATTATTATATTTTATATTTTAGTTTCTACTTTTTTATCGTCTTTTTCTGCTTCAGTTTTTTCTAATGATTCTTTGGATTCATTCTTCTTGACACCATCCACTGTTTCAATATTAGCGACTTCTTTCTTTCTACCTTCCGAAATTTTTTCTTTTTCTGCTTTTACATCTTCCGCTTCAATTGTTTTTCTTATCACCTCACCCAATATAACCGTCACACAACTTGTTCTTTTGTTTATTCTTGCGGCTCGCCCCATTGCTCTCGGTCTCCATCTTTTCATTGTTTGACCTTCATTTATAAATATTTCTGAAATATATAAATTATCTTCGTTTAAACTAAAATTATTCTTTGCGTTAGCAACCGCTGAATTTATTAGTTTTAGAATCGGATTTGTTGATTTCTTATTTAAAAATTCAAGTTGTTTTCTTGCTTCATCAATATTCATTTTCCTCACCAAACCAGCGACCAATCTTACTTTTCTTGGCGATATCCTTAAACGATTTAGATGCGCTTTAACTTCCATTGTTGTTTTTTAAAAAATCTAATAAATTATATTTTTTTTAATTTTGATCTGCACTTCTTTTTAACATTTGCTCATCCAATAACGCTCCTATAAAAGCATCATGATAATCTTCATAATACCACAACTCTGATTCATGAATTTCAACAGCAGATTCGCCCGGACCAGGAAGTACTTCTACCATACCATCATCTCTGCGCTCAACAACTAACAATCCTATATTTTTAAACTCGCCAGTTAATGTCATAACTAAAACTTCGGGTTTAATCTCTCGTTTTTCCTTTCCAAGATTTTTTT
>CAZBCK010000015.1:15970-20597 GCA_964490635.1 uncultured Candidatus Saccharibacteria bacterium
AATGAGTTAAAATTTTTGTTTTATTTGCTCCCCGCTTTCTTCTCTATATCTTTCTGCATTTTACCGCCGTGCCTCACAAACTTTTTAGTCGGAGAAAATTCACCGAGCTTATGCCCGACCATATCTTCAGAAACAGAAACTTCAATATGCGTTTTTCCATTATGCACTCCAAAAGTAAACCCAACCATTTCCGGCGATATCGTAGAATTTCTCGCCCAGGTTTTAATTACCGTCTTATCACCAGATTTTAGGCTTTTAGTTTTCTTGAGAAGTTTTTCGTCCACATAAGGACCCTTCTTTAACGACCTTGACATAAGATATATTATTAAACTATTCTATTACTAAATTATTTATTCCGTCGTTTCCTCTTTCTTCTTTTTGTATATATTGAACCTCTTATTTTTCTTTCTGGTTTTTACTCCCAATGCCGGCTTGCCCCACGGTGTCTTTGGATGCTTCAATCCAATCGGCTGTTTTCCTTCTCCGCCTCCATGAGGATGATCCACAGGATTCATAGCGCTTCCTCTAACCTGCGGCCGTCTTCCCATCCATCTTGATCTTCCTGCTTTACCTATTACAACTTTATTATGATCAGTATTACTAATTTGTCCTATGGTCGCATAAGAATCTTCCGGAATTATTCTAACATTTCCGGATGGCAAACCAATATGCGCAAACCCGCTTTCTATCGCTTTTAGTTTCACATAAGCTCCCGCCGATCTTGCCATTTGCCCGCCTTTTCCGGGAATCATTTCAAGATTACAAACACTTGTTCCTATTGGAATTTTCTTAAGCGGCAGTCTGTTTCCAACCTTAATCGGAGCTTTTTGGGAAACAATGATCTTGTCGTCTTTTTTCAAACCTTCCTGCGCAACAATATATCTTTTCTCTCCATCAGCATAAGCGAGTAAAGCGATAAAAGATGTTCTGTTCGGATCATATTCAATCGCTTGAACTTTCGCAGGAATATCAATTTTATTCATTTTAAAATCAATAACTCTATATTTTCTTTTCACTCCACCACCCCGATGTCTTGTCGTAATCTTTCCAGCTCTTCCTCTTCCCATTTTACTTGTTTTTGCTCTCAGTAATTTTTTCTCCGGTTTTTTCTTATCAAGACCGGAGAAATCAGTTACACTCATTCCTCTTCTTCCCGGCGATGTTGGTTTATATTTCTTTACTGGCATAGGATTATATTTAAACTATTCTGTTTTTTAATTATAAACGCATAATTTTTACTGTCATTGCGAGCGAAGTGAAGCGATAGCGGAACGAAGCACGACAACCCCATAACTACGCGCGAAGATTTTAAATAAGAGATTGCAAAGTTTATCCCGTACTTAATACGGAATCGCCTTCTTGCAAACTGCGTTCGCTCGGGCTTCTCGCAATGACACATTGTAATTCAATAGCAATCTATTTCGTCTCCTTCATCACATCAATCTTATTCCCTTTTGCCAATGTAACCACCGCTTTTTTATATCCGCTTTTGATTCCAGGAACACCTTTAAATCTTTTTGGCTTTGATGGAACTTTTACAATATTTACACTTTTTACTACAACCCCATATAAATTCCGGATTGCTTTTTTTATTTCTATTTTATTCGCAGACGGCGAAACCACAAAAATATACTTTCCTTTACTTTCAAGATTAAACGCTTTTTCTGAAACATGCGGTTTTCTGATTATTTCAAAATGATGAACCGGTATTTTTTCCTTCGCTATTTTCTTTACTTTTGAAACTGCTTTTTCTTTTTTCTTATCGTTTTTTTTACTATCTTTTTTCTTTATCTCCTGTTTTCCTGTTTTTTTACCTTCCTCTTTCTTTTTATCCTTTTTCTTCACTTCTTTGCCTTTATCTACAATCCTACCTTTGTTTTCTTTCTCTTCGTCTTTCGGCTTTTTTAAAATTTTATTTAAAATACTCATTACTATAATATTATATAATTTATATACCTCAGTATTGTCATTTCTACACTGAATTAAATCTTATACAAACCGTACTTGTTATTCCTGCAGAAACAGGAATCCAGATGAAATTTCATCAACCATTATTTTATAACAAAAGTATTGTAAACAAATCAGAAGTAATGCTTGATAATATTTCAACTGTTATAATAATATTCACAGTTTGAAGATATTGCATCTGGATTCCTGCCTCCGCAGGAATGACAGAGGATGCAATAAATTCTAATTACATCTTATAAGTTTCCCCAATCCTCTCAATTCCCTTCTTATCAATAACCAACATCTTGTTTTTCAACAAGTCAACAACATTCAAAGAATCACTGGCGATCATTGAAGTTTTTTGAATATTCTTGACCGAATTGAAAACGCTATCATTTTTTTTATTCATTGAAATCAAAACTTTTCCGCTCAACGGCAGTTTGCTTAAAATATCTTTCATTTTTTTCGTGGAAGTTTTTTCCAGTTTTATATTTTCCACAACTACCAATTCCTTATCTCTCAGTTTTCCTGATAAAACCATAAACAACGCTTTTGTCTTCATTTTTTTATTGATCATTTTGCTGAAATTCCGATCGCTCGTCGGTCCGAATGTCACTCCCCCGCCTTTCCAAAGCGGAGACCTGCTAGATCCGTGCCTCGCTCTTCCCGTTCCTTTTTGCTTCCACGGCTTTTTCCCCCCGCCCCGCACTTCGCCCTTGTCTTTCGTATCCGCCAAAACCTGCCTCGCGTTCGCCATCTGCGCCACCACCGCCTGATGTACCAAATCGTCAACCAACTCCACGCCAAAAACACTCTCCGGCAATTCCACCTCGCCCGTTTCTTTCCCTTCTGAATTATATAGTTTAGTTTTTAGCATAATATTCCTTGTCATTCCTGTTATTCTAATTATAATAAGAAGTAAAATGATTTAACTTTAAATTCTTTTTCTATTTTCTGTTTTACTAATAAAATAAATTGCTAAACAAGCAAAAAGATAAAATTTCAAAACAACTAAAATAAAAAATGGAATTGGCAGAACATATTGAATTAAAAAAATTAATTCTTCCTCACTTCTTGCACTGCTAAACTGACACATATTTTTTTGCTGTTGGTTCAGGTCTCTGACCTGAACCTTTTATTTCTTGAAAGCGTATTATAACCAACTATCAATTTTAAGCGACTTGACATTAATTCAATATCTCTAATTCAAATCCCTATGAATGATATAAGTTTTTAGACTAGACTACTGCGTTCATTCAGGCTTCTCGTAATGACAGTGAAATTTATATTCTACAACTTCCCAACCACTCTCACTAACACCCCGTTATGTCCCGGCACCGCTCCTTTTATTATCAACAAATTTTCCTCTTTGTCAACCCCCACAACTTCTAATCCCAACTGAGTGGTTTGAACTCCGCCCATTCTTCCCGCCATTTTTCTTCCTTTGATCACATGTTCCGGATAAGCGCTGCCAATTGATCCCGGTTTTCTGTTACTGTGTTTCTGTCCATGCGACGCTTGCCCGCATTTAAATCCGTGCCTTTTCATCACTCCCTGAAATCCTTTCGCTTTTGAAATTCCCGATATTTTTATTTTATCGCCAACTTCAAAAACGGAAACATCTATTTTATCACCCAATTTATACTCTGTTTTTTCTTTTTCCTCGTTATTTTTTCCTACGCCATTTTTATCTAATCTAAATTCTTTCAAATATCTAAATTTTCCCAAATCTTTCAAATGTCCGGATAAAGGTTTATTAATCTTCTTCTTTTCTAAATATCCAATTTGAACCGCCTGATAACCATCTTTTTCTTCGTTTCTTATTTGAGACACAACACAAGGACCCGCTTCAATCAAAGTCACTGGGACAACTTTTCTGCCATTTTCATCATCTTTGAAAACTTGGCTCATTCCTATTTTTTTTCCGAGAATAAATTTCATATAATGTAATAAATTATTCTAAAGTTTGTCATTTCGACTGGAGCGAAGTGAGGTACGAACGAGCGAAATAGAGAAATCTGTAAACGCAATTATACCTGCTTTTAAAAATAGTTTTAGCAACACATTTTATCCACTCACAGATTCCTCCATTCCATTTCGCTCCTATCGTCGCTTCATTCCAGTCGAAATGACAATGCAGTTTCACACAAACAAAAAATCAGATAATTCAACCAATTACAACCGTTTTTACCCGATTTATAAATTGGCTAATTCAGTATGCTTATTAGCACTTTTACTGAAACTTCTATTTTAGAAACTCAGTAATAAACACTTAAACTAGCATCTTTTAAATTATTAACAACTTGGTTGTCATTCCTGCAAAAGCAGGAATCCACTATTACAATTTATTTTTACTATTCAGCACTTGGCTTCTCGTAAAATAAATTATAATAGTGGATTCCCATTTTCACGGGAATGACAATTTGATAATTTGACAATACAATAATAGAATTTACATTTTAATTTCCACAAACACTCCAGCAGGCAAATTCAAACTCGTCAAAGCGTCAATTATCTTTGGATTTGGTTCAAGAATATCAACAAGCCGCTTATGCACCCTCATTTCATATTGATCTCGAGCGTCTTTATGCACAAATGTTGATCTGTCAATCGTATATTTACTAATTTCAGTCGGTAAAGGAACCGGACCTCTTACAGACGCCCCATTCCTTAAAGCCGT
>CAZBCK010000016.1:0-20572 GCA_964490635.1 uncultured Candidatus Saccharibacteria bacterium
AGAAAATAAATTAGAATTAAAAAAAGAAATAAAATTAAACGCGGATTTTCAAAATGCGCTTATCCAGGGCGATTGTTTGTCTGCTTGCGCTTATTTGAAAAGCAAAAATATAAAACCGGATTTGGTTTATATTGATCCGCCATTTGCAAGCGGGGCGAATTACGCCAAGAAAATTTATTTGCGAAATAATGGCGAGGAGACAAAATTTGAGAATGACGACAATTCAATCGGTGAGGAAATAATGTATGGGGATATTTGGCAAAAAGAAGATTATTTAAATTGGCTTTACGAAAGGTTGCTGGCAATTAGAGAAGTGATGAGTGAAACAGGTTCAATTTATGTCCATTTGGATTGGCACATCGGGCATTATGTGAAAGTGATGATGGATGAGGTTTTTGGAGAGGAGAATTTCAGAAATGAGATAACATGGAGAAGACAGATTGTGAGAGGAATGAAAACACATGCTGAATATATGGCACATTCTGCTGACTATATTTTTTTATATACAAAATCTGAAAATGCTATTTGGAATATTATTAAAAAAGAAAATCTTATTACAATAGAAGAAGCTGAAAAAAAGTATATGAAAGATGAAAAGGGATATTTTAGAACATCTGATCCTGGCAGTTATACAAATAAAAGCCTTTTAGAATTTTACAAACAAGGACGAATTTACATTACAAATGGAGGAAAAGTTAGTGTTGAAAATGGAATATTGAAAGCAAAAAATGGTAATATAGGAATAAAATATTATAGAGAGCAAAGAAATGGACATATTGTTGAAAAAAATGTAGTAGATAATATTTGGGATGATATATCTGGAATGGGAATTTTGTCGGCAGAATATATTGATTACGCAACCCAAAAACCCGAAGCATTGCTTGAAAGAATTATTAAAGCGTCATCAGATAAAGGAATGATTGTTGCGGATTTTTTTAGCGGGAGCGGGACAACCGCGAAAGTGGCGAATGATTTGGGCAGAAAATTTATTGCCTGTGATATCGGCATAAACGCAATTCAAACAACAAGAGACAGATTAGTCAAGGCTGGCGCGAAATTTGATGTTTTAAAAATAAAAGACGGCTTGCGATTATTTAGAAATCCGAAACAGACCACAGAGCAAATTTTTAATCTCATTGACGGATTTAAAAATTATCAAGAATTAGAATTAGCTGAATTTTGGGATGGCGGAATTGTCGGCGAAAAAGGAAGTTATGAGCCGGTAAAATTTATCGGCATTGATAAAATTTTAACCAAAAAACTTTTTGATGTGATTTTGGAAAATATTTACGAACTGGAAGACGCGACAAACAGTGTGAGCAAAATAAAAATTATTTACGCGCATAAAGATTTGGACATTGATCAATCTTATGTGAATAGAGCAATTAACAAGTCTAAAAAAACTTTAATGCAAGTTGATTTAATTAGCTTGGATGATTTGTTGGCTGATAAAAAAGATATGCTTTTTGGCGAAGATAATGCCGTGATAGATATTAAAAAAGAAAAAAATAAAACTATTATTGAAATTAAAAAATATTTCAGTCCATATTTGAAAGCGAAAATAGATGAGTATAATAATAAAAAAACTAAAAAAGGAACTTTGGAAGAGGACAAAAGCAAGGCGGTAAAGATTAGCGCGAACGGATTGGAATTGATTGAATCAATTCAATTTGACACTGAATTAAAGAAAAGTGGTGAATGGACAAGTAATTTGGAGTTAGAGGATAATGCCGGCAAAAAACAACAAATAAAAGGCAAATACGAAATTAAAGCAGATAAATTCAAAATAAAAATTAGAAATATCGCAGGAGATGAGATTGTAATTGATTCAGAAGAATTATAAAAAATAATTTTAATTTTATCAACTAACAAAAAAACTATGAAAAACACAATTCAAAATCTTGCCAAAGCATTTGTTGGCGAGAGTCAGGCAAGGAACAGATATACATTTTATTCTAAAATTGCCAAAAAAGAAGGGTTTGAACAAATTGCGGAAATTTTTCTGCTGACGGCGGAAAATGAGAGAGAGCATGCTAAGTGGCTGTTTCGTTTAATTAATGAATTAAAAAAGGAGAGCGGTGAAAGCTTAGAAGAAATAAAAATTGAAGCGGGTATTCCGACAACTTTAGGCGATACAGCGGAAAATTTAAAAGCGGCGATTGCTGGAGAAAATTTTGAACAGACACAAATGTATCCTGAATTTGCCGATATTGCGGAAAAGGAGGGATTAATGGAAATAGCGGTAAGATTAAGAGCAATTGCTGTCGCGGAAAAACATCACGAAGAGAGATTCAGGAAATTATTGGCAGAAGTGGAAGGAAATTCAGTCTTTAAAAAAGAAAAGAAGGTTTATTGGGTTTGCCGAAAATGCGGTTATATTTCCGAAGCCAATGAAGCGCCAGAAAAATGTCCGTCTTGCGGACATCCGCAAAGTTATTTTGAGGTAAAAGTAAATTAAAATTAAAATTCATTTGTTTTGTTGCAGTCCTCTGCTGAGAGACTGCAACGGGGCAAAATGGTTGTATTATGTCACATCGTGTTGTGTTATATTCTGTTAGTAGTGTTATTATGTTGTTGTTGACAAGAAATTTTTTATGGATTATTATATCCACAAGATACGAAAAAATAAACTTATTATATATGATAACTTTTGGAAACCAAATTATGTGTTGTTGCAAAAATTTTTGAGATGGGTTGGTTTCTTGTTGTTCGTATTTATAAAAATAAAAACGCTTTAAAACCATCCTGTGAGAAGCGTTTTTATTTTTGTAAAATTAAATTAATTAAACTCAAAATAAAATATATGGTTTATCAAAATATGCTTGGTCTTGTCGGTAATACGCCGATGGTAAAAATAAATAAACTTGTCGGAAATAATGATGCTGTGATTTTAGCAAAACTGGAAGGGCAGAATCTGGGCGGTTCCATTAAGGGCGGGATGGCGCTTTATATGATTGAAGATGCTGAAAGGTCAGGCAGACTGACGAAAGATAAAATTCTTATTGAAGCAAGTTCGGGAAATACCGGAATTGCGATGGCGATTATTGCGGGAATAAAGGGATATAAAATTATGATTGTTATACCAGAGTCGGTGAGTGTGGAACGAAGAAAATTGATCAAAGCATATGGCGCTAAGCTGGTTTTGTCTCCCGGTAAGGAAGGTACGGATGGAGCGACTAAAGTGAAAAATAAACTACTGAAAAAAAATCCAGATAAATATGTGAATCTAAATCAATTCAAGAATCTCGCCAATGTTTTAGCGCATTGCAAAATTACTGGAAAAGAAATTTTGAAACAAACAGAAGGAAATGTTGATATGGTTGTTCTTGGCATTGGAACAGCTGGCACTGGAATAGGCGTCTCTAAATGCTTGAAAGAATACAATTCAAAAATCCAAATTATTGGAGTTATGCCAGAAGTGGGAGCTAAAATTCAAGGGTTGAGAAATTCCGAAGAAGTAAAAAACGCGCGTTTTTTTCAAAAAGACGCTTTTGACGAAATTATTAAAATATCAAACAAAGAGGTTAGTGAAACTTTTGCAGTCGCGCGAGAACTTGCCAGTAAAGAGGGGATCTTAGCTGGAATGAGTTCCGGAGCGGCAATGTTCGTCGCGCTTCAAAAAGCGAAAGAATTAAAAAAAGGCAAAACCATTGTAGTGATTTTGCCCGATACGGGTGAGAGATATTTAAGCACGGAGTTATTTGGATAAACGACTTGTACAAAGTTTAGTTGTATTTATTGTATCAAAAAAGTTTTTAGATGTTACTTCCCCCTTTTACAAAGGGGGGAACTCTAGAGGAATATAAGTCTATCCAATCTTCATAACCCTTTTTAACAATTTAATATAATCCAATAAATGTCTGGTGATCAGGAAATTTTCTCTAACAAATTCGCGTCCAAATTTCCCCATTCTTTTTCTTAACTTGTCGTCTTTAAGCAATTCTATTGTTCTTTCCGAGCACTCATCAATATTATTTACCAGATATCCGTTTTTGCCGTTAATTATTTGGTTGGGAATACCCCCTACATTTCCGCCAATGACAGGCGTTTCTTTCCATAACGCTTCGCTCACCGTTAACGCAAATCCTTCACGCAATGATTTTTGCAAAACCACTTCTGACATTGTCTGCAGGGCGTTTACTATCAGAATACTGTCAGCAAGTAAAACGGTAATGTCTTTTTGCCCTTTGGTTTTTTTAACAACCTCTTGATATACTTTAAATCCTTCCGGATCGTCTGTTGCAAAATTTCCCAAAAGCACTAGCTGGCAATTAACGCGTTTCCTTGTTTTTCTAAAAGAATCTATTACGCCAATTGGATCTTTCCAAACATCAAATCTTGAAATCTGGCTTATTATCGGCTTGTCAAATTTTATTCCGTGTTCCGAAAGAATTGATCTTGCTTTTTGTTTTGAAACGCGTTTATTTCTTTCATTCAGTGGATTAATAGACGGCATAATGATCGTCTGTGGAATTTTGATATCTTCTTTGCGATAGCACTCGTCAGAAATAATCATTTCGTCATAAAGGTTAATAAAATGTTTCAGATAATTCCAAAGTTTTTTATTTGGTTTTGTAATATCAATATGACATCTCCAGATCCAAGGCTGATTTTTTTTGTAAAATTTGATCAAAGGCAAAACTTGCGGATCGTGAATAATAACAGCGTCGTTTTTATCAAGATGCATAAAAGTGGAATTGTGAAAATTTGTCCCTTCATAAATTTCTTTCACTTTTTTTGTGAGCGTAGTATTTGCTCCCTGGCAGCCGTTATGAAACGATTTTGTTATATCAAAAAATGAAGGAATTCCTTTGATCAATCTCCATCCCGCTTTAATTCCTACTTGATTCATAAGATAAACCAAGCTGTCAAGAATCTCTGCCACTCCTCCTCCATAAAAAGTGGAATTTACATGAGCAACATATTTTCCTCTGAGCGGTTCTGCTTCTCTCATGATTTCGTCAATTTTTTCATCACCGATTATTTTTCTATAATCGTCTAAAGTTATCATAATTGTTTAATTAGTTAACGAATTATAAGATTATTATAAGTGTAATAATGGAAATAGTCAAAAAGGTATGGCTGTATTTAGTTTGTCTGATGATGATTTACATTAAATTTTTTTTGTGTTAGGATTAAATTGTTAAGATTTCAAAGCAAAAAGGACTGTTTGCAAAACAGTTTTTGCAATAAAGATTTACTTATAATTTTATGAACGGTAAATTAATCATTTCCAATAGTGAAAATGATTCAAATATGTTTTACGCGACAAGAATTTTAATTTCTGATGATTTTGTTTATTTGGAAAAAAATGGCAGAAAGATAATTTATATTGGTGATTTGGAATATAACAGAGCAAAAAAAGGAGCAGAAGTCAATAGAGTCGTAAATTATTCAGAATATGCGAAAGGAGTTAATAGAAATACTTTTAGTAAGATACTAATTAATATCTTAAAAGAAAATAAGATCAAGAAAGTTTTTGTGCCGGAAAATTTTCAAATGAAATATGCAGAAATTTTAGTGAAGAATAGAATTGAGATTAAAGTTAAACCAGAGCCGTTTTTTAAAAAAAGAGTTGTAAAAAATAATGACGAAATTGCTAAAATTAAAGAAACTCAAAAAATAAACGAGAAAGCGATCAAAGAAGCAATCAGAATTATTAAAAAATCAAAAATAAGAAAAGATCAGAAATTAAGTTATCAGAATAAGATCTTAACTTCGGAATTTATTCAACTTATTATTGATACAGAATTATTGAAAGGAAAATGCCAATCCGAATTCAACATTGTCTCTTGTGGAAAAGATGGTGCTGACCCTCATCAAAAAGGAAGGGGACCGCTCCTTGCTTATCAGCCGATTATTATTGATGTTTTCCCGCGATCAAAAACCAATCGCTATTTTGCCGATACGACTCGCACAGTTGTTCGCGGCAAAGCTTCGCCGGAAATTAAAAAGATTTATCAAGCGGTTTTGCAGGCACAAAAACTGGGAATTAGTAAAATCAAACCGGGAATTAGAGGAAATACTATTCATAGATCAGTTCAGGATTATTTTGAAGAACATAATTTTAAAACTGAAGAAAAAAATGGTAAAGTGCAAGGATTTATTCATGGGACTGGGCATGGAGTAGGCTTGGATATTCACGAGTTACCAAATCTAAATGCAAATAGCAAAGATATTTTAAAAGCGGGAAATGTTGTTACGGTTGAACCGGGGTTGTATTATCCGGAGATTGGTGGGGTGAGAATTGAGGACTTGATTCTGGTAACAAAAAATGGATATGAAAATCTGACAAAGTTGCCGAAAGTTTTAGAGGTTTAAATAGCTAAAATATTATTATGAGTATTGAAAAAAAAATAGGCTATCCTTTGGCTGGAATTGAAGCAGGTCCGAGTATAATTAAAGATGCTGTTGGCGATTGGGGAGTGGGAGCGGAGGAAATAAGCAATACGGGATTAGAAAAAAGTATTGATGCTGGAATTGGAGAGATTCAAAATTTAGCTGTGCCTGCGGCAACATTTTGTGTTGTTTGGGCGGGTTTGAATTATATGTTTAAAGGATTAGAAGGAGATAGCAAATCTTAAAAAAAAAGAACTTAATTTGCTTCTTAATTTTTAAAATAAAATATGCAATCCATAACCGAGGAAGATAAAAAACTATTTGAAAAGTTTGAAGAGATGATGAAAAATACGCCCAGTGAAAGCGAGGCGCTTGATTTTTGGTCAAAACTGAGTATTGAAGAATACGACCGTTTAATTTTTCTTTTTAAACAAGGCGAAATAGAAGGAATGCCGGAAAAGATAAGACTGAAATTGGTGGTGTTTTTTGAGAAAGTTAAGGAGAAATTGGCTTAGGATGGTGAAATTAGATTTAACAAAAAATTTGTTGGTTCCATAGTGGCGATAGCCCTATGGAACCTAAATGCAAGCCGTCCATTATTTACATAGACTTGCTAATATATAATCTTGCATTGAGGTTCCACAGTCCTGCGGGACTATGGAACCAGCAATATTTTAAAAGTTTAGATAACTAAAATATTATAAATTTATGATAACATTTAATGATTTAAAAAAGATAGCAGATGTATTAAAAAAAGCCGGAAAGATTAATGAATTTAATCAGATATTGGGATTGCAAGAACAACTGTTAAATATGCAAGATCAAATGGCTAAATTAAAACAAGAGAAAGAGGAAACGCAAAGGAAAAATAAAAAATTAGAAGAAAAACTAAATTTGAAAGATGATTTAGAACCTAGAAATAATGCTTATTGGAGAAAGAGTAATGGAGACGGACCTTTTTGTACAAAGTGTTTTGATGAAAATGCAAAAACAATAAGGATTCCCGCAGAGAAAAAAGGATATTCTGTTTGTCCTAAATGTAAAAATAATTTTAATTTAACAGGTGGGGAGGTAGTTAGTGAGTATGTAGACGAGGAAGTAAAGCCTTTATATCCAGAGATTGGGTTATGATATACATAGATTCTGAAACGAGTTCAAAATGAGATTTATAATTAATCTAACAAAAAACTATGACAAAAAAAACAAGTAATAACTCTGACGAAATAAAAAATCTTTTGGAAAAACTTTCTAACGTGCATGGAATTTCGGGGCATGAGAAAGAGGTGAGAAATATTTTGGAAGAAGAAATTAAGGAATATGTTGATGAAATAAAAACTGACAAGCTGGGAAATTTGATCGCGACGAAAAATAACGAAGGACCATCTGTGATGATTGCGGCGCATATGGATGAGATTGGGTTTATGGTAAAGTATATTGACGACAACGGCTTTATCTATTTTGCAAAATCGGGGGGATGGTTTGATCAGACCTTGCTTAATCAAAGAGTTGTCATTCATTCCAAAGACAAACATATTATCGGAGTTGCCGGTTCAAAGCCGCCGCATATGATGAAAGCGGAGGAAACAAAAAAGGTTATTGAGATCGGAGAAATGTATATTGATATTGGCGCGAAAAATAAAAAAGATGCTGAGAAGATCGGTATTCAAATCGGCGATACAATAACACTGGATAGAAAATTTGAATCGTTGGCGAATGGAATGGTTACCGGAAAGGCTCTTGATAATCGCGCGGGAATGGTAATTATGATTGAAGCGGCTCGTCTTTTGTCTAAATTAAAATTAAAAGCCACTGTTAATTTTGTTGGGACGGTGCAGGAAGAAATTGGTTTAAAAGGAGCCAGGACGGCGGCATACGCTTTGAATCCTGATGTGGCAATTGCCGTGGATACGACAATTCCAGGGGACCATCCGGGAGTGGAGAAAAAACATTCCTCTCTTGAAATCGGAAAGGGCCCCGCGATTACTGTTAGCGACGCGGAAGAAATGGGAATTGTTGTTTCCGAATCAGTGCTTGAATGGATGCAGGATTCTGCGAAAAAAGGAAAAATTTTTTACCAACTCAGTGTTCTTGAAGGTGGAACAACAGATGCCGCTATTATAAATTTGACACGGCAAGGCATACCTTCGGGAGGGATTAGCATTGCGACGAGATATATTCATTCTCCGGTTGAAGTTTTGAGTTTGAAAGATATTGAGTCGTGCGCAAAGTTAGTTGTTGAATGTGTAAAGTCAGCGTATAAATATTTTTAGTAGAAATAGATAAAGAAAATCATAAATGAAAAAAATAAAAGTCAAACAAACCACTTGGAATTTGAAACTTTTTTTTAAAGGCGATGATGATCCGCAAATAGCTAAGCAGAGAAAGATCGTTGAAAAAGAAAGTTATCGGTTTATAAAAAAGTGGAAAGATCGTAATGATTATCTGACAGATCCCAAAATGCTTAAACAAGCGTTGGATGAATATGAAAAATGGCAAAGACATTATGGGACTTGTGGAAATGAAGAAGCCTATTTTTCATTGAGGATAGAACAGGATCAAGAGAATTCTTTTTTGAAGGCAAAGCTTAACAAGATGCAGGATTTTAGTAATAAAATAGAAAACGATATTCAATTTTTTATACTGAACATCGCCAAAATTCATCCTGATATCCAGAAAAGATTTTTGCATTGTAAAGAGCTAAAAGATTATAAGCATTTTTTAGAAAGAATTTTTGCCGAGTCTAAATACTTATTGACCGAGCCTGAAGAAAAAATATTGAATCTGAAATCAGCAACTTCCTATTCAAACTGGGTGAGAATGACCTCTGAATTTTTGTCAAGAGAAGAAAGAGCAATTGTCTCGGAATCCGGAAAAAAGGAAACAAAAAACTTTTCGGAAATATTAAGTTTTTTAAATAATAAGAAAAAGAAAGTAAGAGATTCGGCGGCGCTGGCATTTAATGACATTCTGGAAAAAAATTCTGTCGTTGCGGAAGCGGAAATGAATTCTATCCTAAAAGATAAAGAAACAGACGACAAGCTTCGCGGAGCGCAAACGCCGCAAACGCTGCGTTATATCAGTGATGATGTTGATGATAAAATAGTCAATTCTTTGATTGAGACAATAGAGAGCAGGTTTGATATATCAAAAAGATATTACAAATTAAAGGCTGGATTATTTGGTGTCAAAAAGTTACGATATCACGAGAGAAATATTGAATATGGAAATATTAAAAAGGAATATGATTATAATGAATCCGTAAATTTAGTTTACGATGTTTTTAGCGAGTTGGACGAAGAATTTGCAAGTATTTTTAGTAGATATATAAAAAACGGGCAAATGGATGTTTTTCCAAAAAAAGGAAAACGATCTGGCGCTTTTTGTACCGCAGGTTTAATTTTACAGCCAACCTATATTTTTCTAAATCATACTAATAAATTGCGGGATGTTTTGACTATAGCTCACGAGACTGGTCATGGTATCCATAATGAGTTGATGAGGGAAAAACAGGATAACGCTTTAAATTTTGGAGCACCCTATTTTTCCGCGGAAGTCGCCAGTACTTTTATGGAAGATTTTGTGTTTGAGAAAATACTTCAGGAAGCTGACGATCAATTGCGTCTTTCTGTTTTGATGATGAAACTGGACGAGGATGTTTCTTTTGTTTTCAGACAAGCTGCTTTTTATCGTTTTGAAGAAGATATTCATTCTCAATTCAGAGAAAAAGGACACTTGTCGAAAGAAACAATCGGAAAATTGTTTCAGAAACGGATGAGATCTTATATGGGTAATTTTGTGGAACAATCGCCCGGGTCGGAAAATTGGTGGATTTATGTTGATCATCTTAGAAACTTTTTCTATAATTATCAATATGCCAGCGGAATTTTAATAGCCAAATCATTTCAGAATTCTTTTAGAAATGATCCCAAGTTCATTGAAAGCGTCAAAGAATTTCTGGGAGCAGGTCTGTCGAACTATCCTAAAAATATATTTGGGGAGATTGGCGTTGATATAGAAGACAAAGAATTTTGGAATAAAGGAGTGGATGAAATAGAGAAACTGTTGGATGAAACTATTGAACTGGCGAGGAAATTAGGAAAGATTTAAACATTGTAAATTAAATAAAGTTTTGGAGTCAAATTTAAAAAATGAAAACGAGAAAGATTATTTGGTTTCTATAGCGTCTGTAAAATCAATTTATCAGAATTAAAAATGCTGCCATTAATTGATTTTAAAAAGCAAAGATTATTAAAAGATTATATTAACGATTTGGTTTTAGCCAAGAAGAATTTGCTAGGAGAATTGGATTATCTCTGGTGGCGGTTTCTCAATTAGAAATTGGAAAGAGGGGATTGAGCACTTTGGAATTGGTGAAAATCGCCGAGGTTTTTGGTATGTCAACTGATTTTTTATTGCAAGATCGGGACAATAGAAATAAAAAAACTTTTTTTAAACAAAGCTAAAAATAAAACCAAGCAATTTTTAATCAATAAAAGTAAATTGAAAAATGCGGTGGCAAGCCGAATGTCGAGGAAACAGTTTTGTATAAATATTTAGGACTTTCTTACTTTTTCTATCGGACAGGTTAAAACGAGAGCTTTAATCTGCCCGATATATAATTAAAGTAAGAAAATCCCAGTTAAAATACCAATATGTCAAAATATTCAAACAGCACTGAGCTTCTTGCTCCGGCGGGGAGTTTTGAAAAATTGAAATATGCTTTGGAATTCGGGGCAGACGCGGTTTACGCGGGACTGCCTGACTTTAGTTTGCGAGCGAGGATAAATAAATTTGATAAAAAAAATATAATTGAAGCGATAAATTATACGCATCACAGAAACAAAAAGATTTATATCACAATAAATATTTTTGTGCATAATTATCACCTGAAAAATTTGGAAAAACATTTGCGAGATTTAAAAAACAATCCGCCTGACGCTTTTATAATTTCAGACATAGGTGTGCTGGAGATGACAAAAAAGATTTTGCCGAAAGTAAAGATTCATCTTTCCACACAAGCGAACACGACAAACTGGCAAGCGGTGAAAGCTTGGCGCAAGATGGGAGTTGAAAGAATTGTGCTGGCAAGAGAATTAAGTTTGGAGGAAATACGAGAAATTCATCGCAAAGTTCCGGAACTGGAATTTGAATATTTTGTTCATGGCGCAATGTGTATGGCATATTCTGGCAGGTGTCTTTTAAGCGCGTGGCAAACAGGGAGAAGTTCAAATCTCGGCGACTGCGCGCAAAATTGCCGCTGGAAATATCAATTGGTTGAAGAGAAAAGACCGAATGAATATATTCCGATAGAACAGGATCAACACGGTTCATATTTACTAAACTCCAAAGATCTGTGTTTGATTGAATATTTAAGCGAACTTAAAAATGTTGGCATAACTTCTTTTAAAATTGAAGGTAGAGCGAAAAGTGTTTATTATCTATCGCAAGTTGTCAAAACATATCGGCAGACACTTGGCATAAAAGCAAACGATAAAAACAAAAAAACAAAAATAAGAGAATTGAAAAAAGATGTGGGCAAACTTTTAAACAGAACTTTCACAACAGGTTTTTTATTCGGCGAGTGTAAACACAAAGGACAGAAAACAAAATTTTCGCATATTAAAGAAAAGTATATGTTTGTGGGAGAAGTAATTAAGTTAGAAAGTAAAAAGTTAAAAGTTGGAAGTAAAACGAAAAAAACCAGTTTAGTAAAAATAAAAGTTCATAACGCAATCTTTGCGGGAGACAGGATTGAATTTATTCAGCCGAGAGGAGATAATTTCTTTTGTAAGATAAAAAATATTTATGAGTGTGAAACTCTAAAGAAACTGGAATCAGCCCACGGCGGGCAGGAAAGAACAGTTTGTCTTGAAGTTAATAAAACTCCAGAAGTATTTAGTATTTTAAGAAAGAAAATAAAAAGTAAAATTAACTCTGGGATTGCTCAATCTAAAAATAAATGTTAAGATATTGTATAGTTTTGGGACTTTCTCACTTTCCTGTCATTCCAGAAAATTTCGGAGCGGTAGCACTGATTTTCATCAGCATAAACTCCGAAATTTATCTGGAATCTTAGCTAAAAAATCTATATGCCTTGTAATCTAAGATCCCAGATAAGTAAAGCTTCTATTTATTCGCTTTGCTCATAAAGAAGTTTTACTTTCTGGAATGACAATGATAAAAAAGTAAGGAAGCCCTAAATTTATCTTGAACTCTAAATTAAAATAAATGTCAAAAGATTATTATAATACTCTGGGAGTTTCCAAAGGCGCTAGTGATGAGGAAATAAAAAAAGCCTATCGGAAACTTGCGCATAAATATCATCCTGATAAAGAAGGAGGAGATGAAACAAAATTCAAAGAAATAAATGAGGCCTACCAAGTTTTATCCGATAAACAGAAAAGGGGACAATATGATCAATTTGGTTCTACTTTTGATCAGGCAGGCGGAGGCAACCGGGGTTTTGGCGGATTTGATTTTTCCGGTTTCTCTGGCGGAGGAGGACCGGGCGGAATAAAATTTGAATTTGGCGGAGATGGCGGGGGATTTGAAGACATTTTTTCAAATGTGTTTGGCGGTAATGGAAAAAGAGCAACAAAGAAAGAACAAAAAGGAGAAGATATTTCAATAGACATTGAGATATCTTTAGAGGACGCCTCAGCAGGAATTGAGAAAGAGATTGAAATGTACATTTCATCGGCTTGTTCAAAATGCAACGGGAGCGGGGCTGAGCCGGGAAGTAAAATAATTACATGCAAAACTTGCAATGGCACGGGTCAAATTAGAAAAGAAAGAAAAACAATTTTGGGAACATTCGCGCAGGTTGGTGTATGTGATGATTGTCATGGAGAAGGAACAAAACCGGAAAAAAATTGCAAACAATGCGGCGGTGACGGAAGAGTGAAAGCAAATAAAACCATAAAAGTGAAGATCCCAGCTGGAATTTCAAATGAACAAACAATCCGTCTCTCCGGACAGGGAGAAGTTGGAATTAGACCTTCTCAGAGAAAATCAATTCCCGGTGACTTATACATAACGGTTTATATTAAACAGCATTTGTTGTTTGAAAGAAGGGGAGATGATATCTATTATCGTTTGAATGTAAATTTTTCTCAAGCGGCTCTTGGAGATAATGTTGAGATTCCAACTTTAAACGGAAAAGTTAAATTGAAAATTCCCTCCGGAATTCAGTCGGGGAAGATTATTAAATTAAAAAATAAAGGAATTTCTCATTTGCAAGGCTGGGGAAAAGGGGATATGTTTATTGTTATTCAAATCAAAACACCTGAAAAACTCTCTCAAAAACAAAAGCAACTTTTGGATGAAATGAGAGAAGAAGGGTTATAAAAATTTTGCGATTAATATTTTTTGTGGTATAATAAAAATGGTCAAGTTTATTTTTTATAGTGAAATTCATAGAGATTTATTGTAATTAGTTGTCGCAATTGAGGCAACAAATTATTATGAGTTGCTATAAATTACTATTAATTTCCCGGATTTTTTAAAATCAACATTGTTTATATTGACATAGCAATCTTAGAAAAGTTTGCCGTGGTTTAATTTGTATTATGGATATTCAAAGCACCATTAATAGTATTAATTGGACATCTCCAAGTTGGGATTTGTTTGTAGTCGTCATTTTTGTTGCAGGAATTTTTCTGTACAGCTTGGGTCTGGGTAAAGACAAAACCTTTGTAATTTTAATCAGTAGCTATATATCGCTGGCTCTGGTGGAAAAACTTTCTTTAATACGGGAAGTGTTGGGATTTCAGATTGGTGGCTCTTTTATAAATGATTCCGCTGTTTTTCTGGGAGGAACGCTTTTTTTGTTTTTTGTGCTTTCAAATTCAGCTTTTACCTCAGTCTTTGATCAAGGACCGGATAAATCTTGGTTCCAAATGTCGGTGATAAGTTTTTTGCAGATTGGACTTATGATTAGCGTGGTTGTTTCGTTTTTGACACCGGAAGAAACAGCGGGACTTTCCGATTTTATGAAATCTTTTTTTGCTAACGATCAATCTCAATTTGCCTGGCTTATTTCTCCAATTATTGCCATTACGGTATTTAAAAAATAATATTATATTATTTCATTCGTTATTAGGACTTACGCGTTTATTGTCATTCCCGCGCAGGCGGGAATCCATTGCTACGAGTTAGCTTTATGGTAAGCCAAGTAGTAAATGGTAAAATTAAGTTGTAATAGTGGATTCCTGCCTCCGCGGGAATGACAATAGGTAAACGCATATGTCCTAAATATAACAATTTAACGATAATTTATTTAATTTTTAAAACAAAAAATATGAAAAATGAAGATAATAAAAAATATCCGGATGAGAGAAAAAGTTTAGATGAAAATAGTTCTCCGAACCTTGATCCTGAAAACGAAATAAAAAGCAGACCAAAAAAAGAATTGCTTGACTCTTCCAATGATGCCGAGGAATTAAAAAATGAAAGTAATGATGTCCTTGATATGATGAAAAAGAAAAAAGGCAAAGATTTGACAATTCCGATTATCCTAGGAGTCGTCTTTCTGATAATTGTTACAGTTATTGGTCTTTATCTTTTAAAAGATAAAGATATTTCTCTAATTGGAGAAAAAAATTATCAGCAAAAGATCCTAAACTCTTCTATGATAGCAATGAGTGATATTGATAGTTATTCGTTTGGAGGAGATTTAAATGTTGATCTTGCTACAGGGGAAGATGAAGAAGGATTCTCCTTGGCGATGAAATTTGACGGACAAGCGGATGGGGGTGATACGGATAACACTAAAAGTTCTTTCAATGTCAAGCCGGAAATAGCCATTTCTACGGAAGGTGGAAATGAAGATGTTTCTTTTGATTTTTCAATGAGATCATTTGGTAAAATCGGAGAAGAGATGATTTATCTTAAATTAAATGATTTTGATTTGGGCGCGACGGGGTTGATATATGGAGAAATGATTGTTCCTTATAAAAATAAGTGGTATTTTCTGGATATGAAAAAGCTAAAAGAAGAAAGCAGTTTCCCGCTAGAAGAAAATGATTTCGATGTTAAAAAAATAGCAGAAGAAATTAAAGATCTTTCCAAAAAATATGAAATGATTAAATTCCGGAAAGATTTGGGTGATACGAAATTAAACGATGCGGATGTTTATCATTATCAAGTAAAAATAGATTCTGAAGCGGCTTTTGATTTTTATGTTGAGCTTTTGAAAACAATAGTTCCTAAAATTAACCCAACTGCTAACTTTGAAGATTTTGATGCTGAGATAGAAGAAAACCAGGAAGAAATTTTAGCGGTAGCGAATGAAGTTTTGGCTAATGTAAAAACGGAGATTTGGATTGGAAAAGAGGATAAGATGATTTATAAAATAGCGATGAGTGGAAAATTTGATGAGGAATTTATGGAAAGATTGGAGAGAGAAATACATAACGGATTTTATGATGAGATTGAAGTTGAAGAAAATAATATAAATAATACCAACGCTGAATTATCTTTTGATATGTCAATAACAATGTCCGATTTCAATCAACCGATTAGTATTTCCAAACCGGAAAAATCGGAAGATTTGATGAAAGTTTTGGAAGAAGCAATGGCGGGAGTCATGGGTGGGATGATGTTACCTGAACCAGCAACTGGATTAAAAGGCGACTTAGATCAAGATGAATTAACTATTGAACAAGAAGCGTTTTACGGCACTGATCCAAATAATCCGGACACGGATGGAGATGGACATAGTGATGGAGATGAAGTGTCAAAAGGATACGATCCGCTTCTGCCGGGAGAGGCAAAGCTGGATTATGATAAGTTGTTTAATAATTAGTCACTATTCTACGGCGCTTTAGCGCACGGTTCGCAAGGTTTTAACTTTGCGAGATAAAGATAATCTGTTAGGATAAATCCTAATGAACCCTCAGCTAAAGCTGGGTAGAAAAAGTATATCTAAAATCTAAACTAATCAACTAACATGTAAGGTTTCAGAGCGTTGTTTATACTTTATAGGAACTTTTTAGAGAAAGAGTTTTTAATGCCGAATGGTGATTTTATATTGTTTAAGAGTAAAAACCCCCTAAACTCAATTTTAGACCTTATAAGGAATATCTAAAACTGTAAACAACGCTCTGAAATCTTACAACTAACAATAAAACTATGTTAGACATCCTATTATTCTGGCTAATAATCATGGTACTATTTGTGCTGGTAGCCAGTATCAAACAAATCAACGAGTATGAACGGGGAATCAAATTCCAGCTGGGAAAGTATATCGGTATGATGGATCCGGGTTGGAGAATTATTATTCCCATTTTCCAGTCATATCAAAAAGTTGACATTAGAGTAAAAGCGGTTGATGTTCCGGATCAAGATGCGATTACGAAAGATAATGTTTCAATCAATGTTAATGCGGTGTTATATTATAAAGTTAGTAATGCAGAAGCGGCTATTCTAAAAGTGGAATATTTTGATTATGCTGTTTCACAATTGTCGCAAACAACAATGAGAGATGTGGTTGGGGAAGTAAGCTTGGATAAATTATTAATGAACAGAGATGATGTTTCACAAAGAATACAAGAAATTGTGGACAAAGCGACGGATCCATGGGGAATAAAAATTGTTTCAGTTGATCTGAAGCATATTGAATTACCTGAAGATATGAAACGGGTTATTGCCAAACAAGCGGAAGCGGAAAGAGAGAAACGAGCGGTTATTATTAAAGCGGAGGGAGAAGTTATCGCTGCTGATGATATGTCAAAGGCGGCTGAGATTTTGGCAAAATCAAACGGAGCTTTGCATTTGAGAACTCTGCAGTCAATAAACGATCTAAGTTCCGATCAGTCAAATACGGTCATCTTCGCAATTCCGTTGGAAGTTTTAAGAGCGTTTGAAGGTCTTAAAAATATTAGTGGAAATAGGGAATAGAAAATTTATTTATGGCAAGACCTATGTTTTACACAATTCAGGTCTTGCTTTATTTTTGTAGATATGTTATAAATAACAAGTAAAAAATGTTTCTGTTATTAAGTTATTGATTATAAATTACTCTGGGGCGTTAGCTCAGTTGGTAGAGCAACAGCCTTTTAAGCTGATGGTCACAGGTTCGAGTCCTGTACGCCCCACTGGATAGCTTGTAAAGTAGAAAGTTACAAAGTTAAAAGTTATTTTTTCTGACTTTATAAACTTTATAAACTTTATAATTTTTTACTTTATACTAATTTCGGGCGCTTAGCTCAGTTGGCTAGAGCATCTCGTTTACACCGAGAGGGTCGGGGGTTCGAATCCCTCAGCGCCCACAAAAATTAACCTGCAGCTCATAACCAATGACTCGTAATATTTTTTGTGTTGTGAATTATCTGGTTACAGTTGTTGTTGTTGACTTAATTTGAAAATGTGTGTATTGTAATAGCATAGCCCGAAGGGCTGTTTTAAAAATCAAAAATTATATTTAAAACTTCCTCACTTTAACTAATCCCCACGCAATAGAGACTCGATCTCTCCACTCTAATCTTATTACTATAGTTTATCTTTATATATAAAGTAATACTTTAAATAAAAAATAATCGTATAGAGACTGAGTCTCTATTGCAAGATATTTGGATTTTGCAGTTCAAGATAATTAAGTTTTATAATTCAATAAAATGAATTTTGTAAAAAACATAAAACAATATATTGCTGAAGTAAAATCGGAAGCAAAAAAAGTAAGTTGGCCAACAAAAAAAGTAGCTATTAAAGATTCAATTATAGTCGTAGTCGCCAGTTTGGCTACCGCTGCGTTTTTAGGCGGGGTTGATTATCTGCTTGTATATCTGATTAAAAAATTTGTTATGTAATTATTTAATAATGTAATTTTAAATTTATGCCAAAACAAACAATTGATTTTGGAAGAAATTGGTATGTATTGCACACCTATTCAGGATACGAAGATAATGTTTGTCGGAATTTAAAACAAAGAATTGAGTCTATGGGAATGGAAGATAAAATATTTAATGTAATGGTTCCCAAAGAAAAGAAGATAAAAATTAAAAACGGAAAAAGAAAGGTTGTAGAAGAGAGAATTTTTCACGGCTATGTTTTGGTTGAAATGATTGTCACTGATGATTCTTGGTATGTTGTCAGGAACACACCGAATGTGACAGGATTTGTCGGTTCGGGAACGACTCCAACTCCAATCTCAGAAGATGAAATAAATTCATTGAAAAAGAGAATGGGTATTAAAGAACCAAAATATAAAATTGATGTTTTAATCGGAGATGTTGTAAAAGTTACTGATGGACCATTTAATGGTTTTGATGGAAAAGTTGACGGAATTGACGAGGAAAAAGGAAAGATCAAAATTCTTGTCCAGATGTTTGGTCGCGAGACACCGTTAGAATTGGATTTTCTACAAATAAAAAAGATCTAGTATTAATATAGCAAGTATCAGATAAATAAAATCCTTGCTAAAAATACCAGCCAGCCATTATCAAAAGTTGAAAAAGATTCCGACCGCGATTATTATATGAGCGCGGAGGAAGCGAAGAGGTATGGGATTGTGGATAAGATTGTGAAGTGATGATGTTTGATATATTTAGGATCTAGAATTTTTCTATTTTGTCATTTCGGAAAATTTCGGAATACTAGATTTGTCATTCCTGTGGAGGCAGGAATCTAGATGTAGTTTCATTAGTTATTGTTTTTTTACGACTGATCTTTAAGTTTAAAAGTATGATAAATTATATTTTTAAAAAAAGAAATAGATTGAAAATTATTATTGTGTTAGTTTTAACTTTTGTTTTTTATGATATTTATAAAATAAAAGCAGCTGATATAACAGAATGGGGAGCTACGCAAATTCCAAAAAATCTTCCAAATAATTCTTGGGAGACTGCCATAAACAATATCCTTGGTTTTATGGCAATTTTAGCAACTTTAATGGTTATTTACGGAATAGTAAAATTTATTTTAGCCGTAATAAACAAGAAGAACACGAAAGAAAAATGCAAAGCAAAAAAAATAATTATATACGGTTTTCTTTTAATATTTCTTTTTGCATTTATTTATGCGTTAGTACTTGCTGGAAATACCGCACCACCAATATCATCAGTTTGATGATATCGCGTCTGGATTCCTGCTTTCGCAGAAATGACAATCTAAAGTAAAGAAAAATAGTTTTATAAAAATTTGACAAAAAATTTCAATAGGATATTATGGATATAGAATAGTTAAGCAATAAACAAATTAGAATTATAAAAAATCATTTGTCAAACAGTCAAATGCTTGACAAGTGTTTTGTTTGTGTTACTATGATTGAGCGAGTAGAAATGTTCGTTTTACAGTTTAGAAACAGTTCTTTGACAATTTAATATAAACTACAAATTACAATTTAAAACTACAAATTTTGTGCAGTTGTCCTGTAAATTCTGTAAATTTATTTTTGCGGAAAACCAAGATTTAAACTTTGTAAGCAACGCGTTGGCGTTGTTTCATTTTTAGATGAAGAATTTAATTTATTAAATTTTCATCTTTCTTTATAGAGAGTTTGATCCTGGCTCAGGATGAACGCTTGCGGTGTGGATAAGGCATGCAAGTCGAACGCCCTAGTTTACTGGGGAGTGGCGAACTGGTGAGGAACACGTGGGAATCTGCCTTGAAGTCTGGAATAACTCCGAGAAATCGGAGCTAATACCGGATAGTCCCGAAAGGGTAAAGATTTATCGCTTCAAGATGAGCCCGCGTACTATCAGCTTGTTGGTGGGGTAAAAGCCTACCAAGGCGATGACGGTTAGGAGGCCCGAGAGGGTGTTCTCCCACATTGGCACTGAGACACTGGCCAAACTCCTACGGGAGGCTGCAGTCGAGAATCTTCGGCAATGCGCGAAAGCGTGACCGAGCGACACCGCGTGAATGATGAAGGCCTTCGGGTCGTAAAGTTCTTTTGTTAGGGATAAATGGTAATTGCTTTTTGTGTAGTTAGAATAAAAATAAACAAGGAGGTGAAAACTAATGTGTGAAGAAGTATGCAAGCGTTGCGGAGGAAGTCCAGTTATCAGCAACGGACTTTGTGTTGATTGTTTTGCAGATGATTGGGAAAAAATTGTTGATGAATCCCCAAATAGTGAATTTCAAAACAAAGAGAAACCGGTTAGACAATAGTCAAACCTTCTCTGGAGGAGGTTTGACAATAATAATAATAGGAGGATACAAAGCAATAAAAAAGCAATAAACTACAAAACATTTTTTACGAGCGGAAAGAAATAAGAGATGTTCGTTCCGCTTA
>CAZBCK010000017.1:0-19292 GCA_964490635.1 uncultured Candidatus Saccharibacteria bacterium
CAAGTAAAAACAGCAGTAAAAAAATAGATTTACCATAAAAAAATAAAAAACATAGATTGCCAAAAAGTTAAATAGGGATTATTCTGTTATCAAAAGGAGTGTTTGAAAAAATCTGTGATCCACAATCCATTGTTCAATTTTTTATGAAAACTGACAACAAAAAACTAATCGCAAAAGTTATCCCTGCTGTAAAAATGCCAAGAAATACGATGCAGGTTTTTAGCTACGCGGTTCCGGATAAATTTGAGAAAAAGATAAAAATTGGAATGTCAGTTAAAGTTCCTTTTAGAAATCAAAAGATCACAGGTTTGGTTTGTAATCTGGAAAAAGAAGTGATAAAAGAAATGAAATATAAACTGAAAGATGTTGAGAAATTATTAGATGATTCCGTGAGCTTGTCCGAGGAACAGATCAAACTGGCCAAACACATCGCGGATTATTATTATGTCCCGCTGGGTTTAGTTATAAAAATAATAATTCCCTTGATCACAAAAAACAAACCGAGAAAAAAAATTGAACTTAATCCTAATTGTAAAATTTCCGAGATTAAAAAAACTGAAATAAATAAATTATTAAAAGAGATAAAGTCTAAAAATAAGATTCTTTTTATTCATAATTTACAATCTTCAAAACACAGCCTGTACTGCGAAACTATAAAAAAGAGAATGAAAGAAAAAGAGCAAGCGCTGGTTTTATTCCCGGAATATTTTGATATATATAATTTTGCAAAATTCTATTTTGACAAATTTAAGGATGATAAAATCGCGATTCTGACAAGCGAACTTACAAAAAATCAGTATTTCAATGAATGGGGGAAAATAAAGAACGGATCAGCAAAGATCACAATTGGAACACGGCAAGCGGTTTTTGCTCCTTTTAAGAACTTAAAGCTGATCATCGCTGACAATGAACAGAGTTCAAATTATAAACAGTGGGATATGAACCCCAGATATCATGGAATAAAAGTCGCAGAGAAACTGGCTGAAATTTGGAAAGCGAAAATCATTTTATCATCGCAAGTTCCAAGCGTGGAAAGTTATTACGGGATAAAAAATAAATATCTAAATGAACCCCGGCAAAGCAAGAACAAGAAAGTTCCGCAAATATCAAATTTTAAACGATTTTACAATTTACAATTCACAATTCACAATTCCAGTAATATTGATTTAATAGACATAAACATTGAGCGACAAAAAGGAAATTATTCGGTTCTATCCGAAGAACTGCAAGATAGCTTACTGAAAAATATCTATAAAAAGAAACAGGCAATTATATTTATTCCGCGTCTGGGAAATAATACGATCACTCAATGCAAAGATTGTAAATGGATAGCGCAATGTGAAAATTGTAAAACGACACTAATTTCCTACGCAAATTATCTATATTGCCAGAAATGCCATAAAAAAATAGAGTTAATTAAAAAATGCCCGAAGTGCGCCGGACAAAATATAAGCTCGTTTGGTTATGGCTCTGAAAAGATTGAAGCGGAAATAAAAAAATTATTTGAAAATAAAAATATAAAAATAAACCGCTTAGACAGCAATGTTGCTTCAAGCAAATCAAAACAGCTCAAGATATACAAAAATTTTATAGACAGAAAAATTGATATTTTGATCGGTACGCAAATGGTTCTGAAAAATTGGAATTTGGAAAATCTTGCTTTAACAGCAATCTTATTCCCTGAAATAATTTTCAACCAGCCGAATTTCAACTCCCGTGAAAGATCATTTCAGTTCTTAATTTCTCTTTGCAATAAAGCCAGTGAAAATCATAGGATCATAATTCAGACATACAAAACAGATAATGATATCTTTAAAACTGTTAGAAAAAATAATCCGCCTCGTCGCAGTCTCTCGGCAGAGGAGTGCGACAAGAAAGTATGCAATTCGCCGGAGTCCTCTACTGAGAGACTCCAGCGAAGCAAGAACGAGGAAGTTCTGGGAAAATTTTATTTGGATGAAATTAAAAATAGAAAAGCTATCTCAAAAAACAAAATCGGCTACCCCCCATTTGCGCAGCTTATTAAATTAATTTATAAAGATTTCAATCCCCGAAACTGCCAAGCCGAAGCGGAAAGAGTGTTTAGAGTATTAAACAGAAAAATAACAAACGACAAAAATTTAAAGAACCAATTTGAGATTATCAAACCGTTCCCCGCTTCCAACTATAAAGAATTTGATAAATATCGCTGGCATATAATTATAAAATCTGTTTGTAAAAACATTGAATTGAGAAACTCTCTGTTAAATTTAGTTAAAAAAGAATGGATTATTGATGTTGACCCGGATAGTGTTTTGTGAATTGTAAATTAACAAGCAATTTTCTCAATCCCTCTTTTAATTCTTTCTAAGACCTTCTTTTTTTCTAAAACCTCTCCTACCTCAAATGGTCCCGGCGAACCTTTTAATCCTGTTAAAGAAACTCGTAAAGGCCACAATAATTCCCCAGTTTTAATTTCTTCTCGTTCCATCAGATCTCTCAAAACTTTTTCCAGATTATCTTTAGTAAAATTCTTTTCATCTGCTTTCTCCAGCTCGCTATAAACCAACTCCAGATTATTTTTCACCTCCTCAGAACTCATCTTCTTCCAAATTAGCAGATCTTTGTCATATTCCAGTTTATCAACAAAAACAAATCTCACCAACTCCCCTATCTCAGAAAGTTTCTTCATTCGTTCCTGCTCCAGTGCAACAACTTTTTCTAAATAATTAAAATCTATTTCTTCGCCTGTACTTAATACTTGATACTTATTACTTGATACTACTTCTATTAATTTTGCTTTAACCAAATATGGCATACAAAGTTCAGTAAGTTTCTCAGTTGGAATACAACGAATATAAGCTCCATTTATCCAGTCCAACTTTTTAACATTAAAAACCGCGCCATATTTATTCACGCCGGACAGATCAAACCGTTTGATCATTTCATCCAAAGAAAAAATTTCCTCTTCCGTCTTCGGATTCCAGCCAAGAAGCAATATGAAATTTAAAAGCGCTTCCGGCAAATACCCTTTGTTTAAATAATCCTCAACTGCAACATCACCTTGCCGTTTGCTAAGTTTGCTTTTGTCGGAATTTAGCAGAAGTGGCAAATGCGCGAATTGCGGCATCTCCCAACCAAACGCTTTATATAATAAAATATGTTTCGGTGTTGACGGCAACCATTCTTCACCGCGGATCACATGAGAAATTTCCATCAAGTGATCGTCAACAATATTGGCAAAATGATATGTCGGATAGCCATCTGCTTTTATTAAGACTTGATCGTCAATTGTTTCATTGGCGATTTTTATTTTCCCATAGATTAGATCCTTGAATTCCGTAAATCCTTCTTTTGGAGTTTTTAATCGAACTACATAAGGCGTTTTTTTGTCCAGTAAATTTTCAACCTCCGCTTTGTCTAATTCTTTACACCTGCCATCATACATTGGCGCAATTTTTCTGGCTTGTTGGTCTTTTCTCATTTCTTCCAACCGCTCCTGACTGCAAAAACAAAAATACGCATAATCGTTTTCAATAAGCTCGTCTATATATTTTTTATAGACATTCAATCGTTCTGATTGCATATACGGTCCAAGATCACCTCTTTGCGTTATTCTTCCGCTGTTATCTATAAACACACCTTCGCTATATTTCAGCCCTGTTGAATTCAACATTTTTACTAAAGCTTCAATAGAACCATCCACAAACCTTGCTTTGTCCGTATCTTCAATCCGCAGAATAAACTCGCCATCATTATGCCTGGCAAAAAGATAATTATATAACGCCGTCCTTAAACTTCCCACATGCAACACTCCTGTCGGACTCGGTGCAAATCTTGTTCGTATTTTTTTCATATTGACTTTTTTAATTGATTGACATTTTAATTAAACATTTTTTGTCCCGCGTAGGCGAGAATCCAGACGCAATATCTTTAAACTCTAAATATCATTGTGATAGTTGAAATCATTAAACATTATACTAATTTATTTGCAATACTTCCGTTATAAAAATAACGATTGATAAAGTTTCACCTGGATTCCCGCCTGTGCGGGAATTGTAGATGTTTACTAATCCGCTGACAAAAATTTTGTCATCCTGAACTTGTTTCAGGATCTTTTGTATATTACATTTAACTTATACTATTTTGCGTTGGACTTTCATCTGCGACGCAAACACAATTATTATATTTTCAACTTATTCAAACGATTAGTGATTTATAGGTTTGATTAAATGTAAAAGAGGGAAGATTCTGAAACAAGTTCAGAATGACAGATTCTCTGGAATGATATATTTCTGTCAGTGAATTAGTAAGCATCTACAGGAATGACAAAAAAACAAATACATTTACATCCTATACAGAACGAAATTTCTCCAAAAAAATCTGATAAGCCTTTTTATGCACCTCATCTGCTTCGCTGATCAATTTATCAATTTCAACCCACTTCCAATCCTTAAGCTCCCATGGAGATAATTTGATTTCATTATTCTCGCCATTGAATTTCAAAATATATAAAGTCTGTCTTTGCCCTTTATATCCGCTATGTGTATAACCTTTTGGCCATTTATATTTATAGATATTCTCAAATTTTCTCAGAATATCAATGTTGTCAATATTTGTCTCCTCTTTCATTTCCCGTAAAATAGCGTCATCGTCACTTTCTTCGCTATCAACTCCTCCTTGTGGCAGTCCCCAATAATCTCTTTCTCCCGCTCTACTGACTATCAATACTTGATTTTGATCATTGAAAATAAAACCGACGACATTTTTACGATAAAAAAATCTGTTGATAAATCTCCATTTGATAAATTTATAAGGGAAAATAATTACGGCGTTATAAATCCTTCTCCACCGCCACGGTTGCATTATCAACCGCCAGAACCATTCTATTCCTAATTTTTGAAAGATCAAGGGAGCGCGCCTGAGCTTGCCGGAAATAAAATCAAAAGATCCGCCAACTCCCAGCGCCAATTTCGCGGATGGTATTTTGCTTAAATTGTGATAAATAAATTTTTCCTGATATGGAGCGCCAAGTGTAATAAATAAAATATTCGGTTCAAATTTTTGCAAACGCGCAAGGTTTTCCGTTTTTGCAAAGTCTACAAGATCTCGTTCAATATTTTCTACAATAAATTTCAGATCGGGATATTTTTCTGCTAAGGCCCTCTCAATATTCTCTTTTACAGATAATCCCCTACTCCAATTCAAAACAGCAATTTTCAATTTTTTATTTTCAGCGATTCGCAAAATCTTTTTTGTCAGATCGGCCCCGGGAACTCTTTTGAAATTATTTCCAGTCGCCAAACCGGCAAATTTTAATCCGCTTCCGTCAACCACCGACAAGTCCGCATCGTTTAGAATGTAAAAATATTCCTCGTCCTTCTGCGCTTCAAGAGCCATTTCAGAATTCAATGTTACTATATAATACTGACTGTTTGACAACAAAAAACCCTCAATTTTTTCAAGAATTTCTTTGACTGTAAGTTTGTCTATTTTTATCCCAAGGATTCTTATGGTTTTAGAATTTGGCATAATAAATGTAAATAGTGAATCTTACTGTCATTGCGAAAAATAGAGTGGAGCGATAGCGAAACGGAATTTTGAAGCAATCCCGTAACTACGCGCAAAGAATTTAAATACGGGATTGCTTCAGTCGTACCTCCTTCGCAATGACATTTTACTATTCACTCTCCAAGCCTAAAACTCTCCACAATTTTATGTCTCGCTCCGCCCAGATGAAGCTGGCTTTCTATTACTTCAACACTTTCCGCTCTGAATCTAAGATTAGTTAAAGCTATATTTGTCTGTTTTCCTTTCAATTGATTTCCTCTGGCGCGCGCCAGAGTTATGTGTGGCTTGAACTCTCTCGCTTCAGGAATAAAATTATTTCGCTTTAAATTTTCATTCATTAATTTTTCAAATTTCATCAGATAACTGTCAATATAAATTATTACCCAAAACATCCTTGCTTGAGCAGAATTCGGTCCAAGAACTATTTTATCCAAACGAATATCAAACGGCTTGATTTCCGTAGCCGTATTCTCTGTTGCCAATAAAATAGCGTCCAAACCATTTCTGTTAACCTCGCCCAAAAATTCAACCGTGATATGCATTTTATTAAAATTCGTCCAGCGAATATGCAAATTCCGCCATCGTTTTTCATAAGACAAAAGCGTTCTTTTGATGTCATCCGGCAAATTAATTGCGATAAAAATTCTCTTTTTCATAAATTCATTATAGCAGTTTTTTGGGATTTGACAAAAAGCAATTTTATAAAAACAGTAAATAAAAAAATAGGACAAAGAAGATTTTACCCTATTGACTCTTTTTTCGAGAAGCTTTGAGAGCTTTAATCTCTCCGACAAGATCCTCAGCAACTTTTTTCAGCTACTCTGTCAAGCGCTTTTCTTTGATGAAGATATCCTTCCTCTCCCGGTCCGATAAGGACAAGAGAGGATGTTCTGTCCTTTAGTTCTCTTAGTCTATTTTTTATTTCACGATCATCCATTTACTCATCTCCTTATTTTAAGAACAATGAAAATATATAATTTGTCAAATAGATTTTTGCCGTTGTTTTTGCAATTTGACAAAAAGCATGGATTTGGTAAAGTTATTATAAAGGAGGGTTGCCGAAAAGTGGCAATGTTCTTTTAAAACATAAAGGAGTTGATAAGAATGGTAATTTTAACTGAAGGTAATGTTTCCGAAATAGCGGAAGTTCTTGATAAATATTTCCCACTAAGTGTTGATCACAACACAATAGAACAATTTGTCCTTAGTGTTGTAGAGATGGAAAAAAGGAGGGCTTAAGAATGAAATGGAAATGGTCCACTTTAACTCGTGGACAGTTTGTTATGAGCTTTGTAATATCGCTATTGTTAACTGTAATACTCTTTCTAATATTACATTTTACAATTGCGTCAGCGCCAATTCGCGCTATTTTCATAACTTCAATGGCGATAGTGATATTCTATCAGATTTCGCCGAGAATCACACTGAAATTAACAAGGGGAAATTACAGACAAATTATACTTGAATTTGTCTCCCCAGAAAAATATCAAAAGCGAGAAAAACAATTGAGTAAAATATTAAAGCGACAACAAAAGTAAACACACCATACTCTCGGATTTATTCCCTGGGTATTTTTTTGACAAAAAATTATAATCTGCTATAGTATTGTTATACTTGAGAAAGAAAGCAGAACGATTGTTTTTTAATGCCTATCAGAATTGGATAGGTTTTTTTAAAAAAGCAGATAATAATCTAACTAAATAAAAATATGGAACAAAAACAATTTATATTGGCAATTGACCAAATATGTGAGGAAAAAGGAATTTCCAGAGAAAAGGCTATTGAGATAGTTGAAGCGTTTTTAGCGTCAGCGTATAAAAAAGAATACGGGGAAAAAGGACAAATTATAAAAATTGATTTTGATGAAGTAAGCGGAGATATGAAAGTATTCCAGATAAAAATAGTCGCGGAAGAAACAGATACCGAAGAAATAAAAGAAACTGAAGAAATCGAGACAGAAGATAATGAAGAGGATCAGAAAAAGAAATTTAATCCTGATAAAAATATTACGATTGAAGAAGCAAAAAAGTATAAGAAGAAACCGCAAATTGATGATGAAATTAAAATTCCTCTTCCGTCACGCACTGATTTTGGAAGAATCGCCGCTCAGACCGCGAAACAGGTTATGATTCAAAAAATAAGAGAAGCGGAAAAAGAAGCAATTTTCAATGAGTTCAAAAATAAAGAAGGAGAAGTGGTAAATGGAACCATACAAAGAATTGAAGGAAAAAATATTTTTGTAGATATCGGAAAGGCTGTTGGGATTCTTTATCCAAGTGAACAGATAAGCAGCGAATACTACAAGATTGGACAGAAGTTAAAGGTCTATATTATGAAGATAGATGAAAACGCTAAAGAGGCGAACTTAATTTTGTCCAGAACAAATTCAAGCATCGTAGAAAAACTATTTGAACTTGAAGTTCCTGAAATATTTTCAAAAACAGTGGAAATAAAATCAATTGCGCGCGAAGCGGGACTCCGAACTAAAGTCGCTGTTTCTTCAAATGAGGAAGGAATAGATCCGGTCGGATCATGCGTTGGACAACGAGGCGCAAGAATTCAAACGATCATTAATGAGCTAGATGGAGAAAAAATTGATATTATTGAATGGAACGATAGTATAAAAAAATATATTCAACATGCGCTTTCACCAGCAAAAGTGTCGCGTATTGATACCAACAAAGAACAAAAATCCGTCATTGCTTATGTTAACGAAGATCAGCTTTCTCTGGCCATTGGAAAACAAGGACAAAATGTTCGCCTTGCCGCAAAACTAACAGGATGGAAGATTGATGTTGTGGAAAATAAAGAAGAAGGTGAAGAGAATGAAAAGGTTGAGAAGAAAAAAGAGATTGGAGAAATGAATAAGAAAAAGAAGACTGCAGATACTGAAAAAGCTAAAGAATAGAATTTTACCACTGTTATTGCAAGTAAAGTGGAGCGATAGCGGAATGGAGCGTAGCAATCCCGTAATTACACGCAAAAAACTTAATTGCGGGATTGCATAGTTTATCCCGTACTTGATACGAGATCGCCTTCTTGCGAACTGTGTTCACTCGGGCTTCTCGCAATGACAAGTAATTCAAAAAAATTTACGAATGTAACAACAACTAATAATTTAATTCTATGAAAAATAAAACCATCTCTATCGGGCATAAAAATCCTGACACGGATTCTGTTCTATCGGCGATTCTAGTTTCCAGATTTGGGAAAAAAATATTCGGACTTGATGCTGAAGCAGTGACAGCGGGAAGTATAAACAATGAAACAAAATATATTCTCAATCTTTTAAAAATCAAGAAACCGAGAATCTTGAAAAAGATTAAGAATGAAAAAGTTGTTTTAGTTGACACCAACGAGCCAAGCCAGATTATTAACGGACTGACGGAAGAAAATTTAATGGCAATTATTGACCATCATAATCTCGGCGGACTTAAATCTACAAAACCGATTTATACTAGAATTGAACCAATCGGCTGTACCGGATCCGTAATTTATAAAATCTTGCGGGAGAAAAATATTAAGATAGACAAGACATCAGCTATTTTAATGATTGCTGGCATTATTTCAGATACTTTAAATTTTCACTCCCCTAGTGCCACTAAAGAAGACAAAAAAATATTCAAAGAACTGAATAAAATCGCTAAATTAGAGATCAAGGAATTTATAAAAAATTTGTTTGCCGCAAAATCAAGTTTAAAAGGAATTTCCATTAAAGACATTGCTGACAAAGATTACAAAAAATTTGAAATGGGAGAAAGCAAGGTTGGCATCGGAGTTTGGGAAACAACAGACCCAGAAAGCGTAAATTCACAGAAAGATAAAATTATTAAAGAGCTTATTAAAAAAAAGAGGAAAGAAAAAATGGACTATATGTTTTTCGCGGTTGTTGATATTATTAGAAACAATTCTTATTTATATGTGATTGGAGATGAGGAAGAGGTATTGGCAAGAAAAATATTTAATATTAAAGCTGAAAAAAATATAATGTTTCTAAAAAAAGTAGTATCCAGAAAAAAACAGGTAGTGCCGCAATTGAGAAGTGAATTGAGAAAGTGAAATTCAAAAATTTAACAATGGAACCCTGACGAAAGTCAGGAAGAGCAAAATTTATTACAGTTGAAAATCTGCCTCACTTTCGTGAGAGCTCCACTTAAAACAATATTGCCAAAATTTGTTAATTCGCAATTCGTTAATTTTTTAATTCTAGCTATTATGAAAACTCAAATCAAAAATCTCCCAAAATCACAGAAAGAAATTTCAGTGGAAATTTCAGTGGAAGAAATGGAAAAATATTCTGACAGAGCAATTAGTAAACTTTCCAGCGCTCATAAATTTGACGGATTTAGACAAGGCAAAGCGCCAAAGAATGTCGTTGAACAACAGCTCGGAAAACTCGCGATTTTTAAAGAAGCAACTAAAATTGCCGTTGAAAATTCTTATCTGGAAATACTGGAAGAAAACAAATTAAATCCTCTCGGTCAGCCCAAAGCGGAAATTACCAAAGCAGCTCCGGGAAATCAGTTTGAATACAAAATTACAATTTCAGTTATGCCTAAAACAAAACTATGGGATTATCAAAAAGTATCAGGGAAAATAAAAATTAAAGAAATAGAAGAAGAAACAATTGAGCAAGAGATAAAAACTCTCCGGAAAAAGAAAGCGGTATATATCACAAAAGACGAGCCAGCCGAAAAAGAAGATCGTGTTGAAATTGATTTTGAATCAAGAGTAGGCGGCGTAAAAATTGAAGGTGGCGAAAGTAAAAATCATCCACTGACAATTGGAGAAAGCAAATTTGTTCCCGGATTTGAAGAAAATCTGATTGGAATGGAAAAAGATGATGTCAAGGAATTTAACCTTGTTTTTCCAGAAGACTACCACAAAAAAGAACTGGCTGGAAAAAATGCCAGTTTCAAAGTTACAATGAATATCGTGCAAAAAGTTGAATTGCCGAAAATAGACAATGATTTTGCAAAAGGGATCGGAAAATTTAAAGATTTGAATGAATTGAGAAAAAGTATTAAGGAAGGAATGATTATAGAAGAAAAAAACAGAGCCGAAGAGGAATATAGAAACAAACTAATTAACAAAATAGCTGAAAAATCAATTGCTGAAATTCCGGATATTCTAATAGAATCAGAACTTGAAAATATGATCAACGAATTTAAAAACAGTGTTACGCAAACAGGAATACTTTTTGAAGATTATCTGAAAAATATAAATATTGATTTGGAAAAACTAAAAAAAGAGTGGAGAGAAATGGCCAAAAAAAGAGTAATGATCGGACTTACACTCAGAGAAATATCAATTAAAGAGAAAATAAAAATAGAAGATGGTGAAGTGGAAGAAAGAATAAATCAAACTTTGAAGTTTTATCCCAATGAAAAAGAAATAAGAGAAAAACTGGATATGGAAAAATTCAAAGAACATACCGCCAGCACACTCGTTAATGAAAAAGTTTTTGAAATCTTGGAAAAAATAGCGAAGAAAAATACGAAATAATTAATAAGGAAATAGTTAATAAGCTTCGCGCATTTATTCTCCCCCTGATAAGGGGAAGTTAGAGAGGGTTTTGAATGCGAGTAAAATTGTGATTATAAAAAAGGGTTAGAAAACAATTCAATTCTATAAACCCCTCCCAACCTCCCCTTATCAGAGGAAGAGCGCATAAAGAAATCACCTAGTTTTCATTTTCCCTAAAATACCATTTCAACACTTCCTTCGCCATGGGCACTGCCGCAATGTGTCCCTCGCCTCCTCCTTCAATTATAATAGCCATGGCAATCTCTGGATCATCATAAGGCGCATAAACCGTATACCAGGCATGCGTTTTTTTGTTTCTCGCATATTGCGCCGTTCCTGTTTTGCCTGCCGCCTTAACAGGCAAATTGGCAAGAGCTCTCCCTGAACCAGACAAGACATTTTCTCTCATTCCTTTTTGAATCCATTTTATATTTTCTGGATCTATGAAATTTTCTCTTATTATCTTTGGTTTAATATCTTCAACCACATTGCCGTTCAGATCAATCATTTTATCAACCACTTGCGGTTGAAATAATTTTCCTCCATTCGCAATAACTGCCGTATAAACCGCAACTTGCAAAGGCGTTGTCAGAACATCTCCCTGTCCAATAGAAACATGATAAGTATCTCCAATATACCACTTTTCATTTTTCACATTCTTTTTCCACGCCTTGTCAGGTATAAACCCAATACTCTCTTCGGGAATATCAATCCCGAGAGATTCCCCAAGACCAAAAAGATTTGAATACTTTTTTATTCTATCTATTCCAAGTCCCTCTATATCACCATATCCTCCGCCAACCGTATAAAAATAAACATTGCAGGATTGCGCTATTGCTTTTACCAGATTAACCGGTCCGTGCGCTTTCCAATCCAGAAACCGATACGAACCGATATATATTGCCTCGCCGCCAACTATAATTTTGCTTGGAGATATTATGTTTTCTTGAAGCGCCGCCGCTCCGATCAACGGTTTTATTGTTGATCCGGGAGGATATTCCCCTGAAATAGCTTTATTAAAAAGTGGCTTCATCTCATCGCTCAATAATCTATCATAATCGCCGCTACTTATCCCTCCGGCAAAAAGATTATTATTATATGACGGAAAACTAACTAACGCCAAAACCGCTCCATTTTTCGGATCAATGGCAACAGCAGCCGCTCCGTTATTTGTTTCTAATTTTTCTACAATTCTGGCAATCTCGTCATAGATCTTTTTTTGTAACTCCGAATCAATATTCAAAACAAGATTATCTCCTGACTTACAATCTTCTTGTTCTATAATTTTGATTTTTTTTCCAAAAGAATCAACTTCAATTTCCTGCTTTCCATATACTCCTCTTAACTGTTTTTCGTAAGTTAATTCCAAACCGTTTTTCCCTATCGTATCATTGATCAGATAATCAGAATGTTTTTCAAGTTCGTCTTCGCTTATTTTTCCATTATAACCGATAATATTAGAAAAATAATTACCATCAATGTAATTTCTAACAGAACTTTTTTCAAGTTCAACTCCATCAATATTCCTTATTTTTTCTTCAATGATCAATGCATCTTCCTTATTTATATTTTCCAGAATTAAAAACGGCTGATACAGAAGCGGATCTACTTCTTTGGTTTTTTCATTAAAGTCATTTTTACTAATACCAACTATCTCAGACAAGCTGTTAATTTTTTCGTCTATTCTGTCTCTTTCTTTAAAAAAATCATATGGAATTATTGCCAAATCAAAAACCGGTATATTAAAAACGATCTGTTTTCGGTTCTTGTCATAAATTATCCCTCTGGGAGATTTTAGAGCCGTAGTCCTTGTATAATTTCTTTCCGAAATTTCCATATAATAATTTCCCTTTATTATCTGAAGATATGCCGCTTGCAAAAAAAGCAAAAAAAAGATAATAAAAAATATTATTTTTGTTATCTCTATGTTTTTACTATCAATTAAGTACTCAATCTTACTTACCTCTTTCTGCGTTGATCCTATAAAAATTTCCTCCAACTCCGCCGCATTCTTACTTTTTTTATTTATAAAATACTTGACTTTCATTTTTATCTTTAAGACCTAAATTAAATATTGAAATTCCCACTCCATATGAAAACGGGTAAATTAAAATTGCTATGTAAACTATCTCAAATACAATTACGATGGTCAATCTGTTTAATTCTGTCAGATCAAAGATCAGTTGAAAATTGTTCAGATTTATTAGAATAAAATATAAAATATTATAGACAGCAATTCCCAAAAAAGAGATCAAAAATAAATTTAAAGAAAAAAGTTCCTTTAAAAAATAGTGCGCAAGATATGATGAAATAAAAACTGCCACAAGAACACTAATAATAATTGGTCCAAAATAAACATCAGAAAATATATCCAGAAAAAAAGCACAGAAAAATGAAACATAAAACATCTCTGATGATCTGCACGAGAATGAAGCTGCTATTAATAATATTAAAAGCAAATTTGGAATAATTAATTCAGAGAATAGTTGCGGAATAAAAGTTATTTGCAAGAACATAACTAAAAATAGAAACGGCAAAAATATATGGTTATTTAAATTTCTATCAGTCATAATTTTCTATAATAAAGACTTCTTCAATCCTATTAAAATTAACGAAAAGATCAAGATCGGCAGCTTTAAAAACCTCATTTGCTGATTCTTCCACATTTGAGATTTTTCCTATAATAAGTCCTTTTGGTATTCCACTTTCCAGACCTGAAGTAATAATCAAATCACCGGTTATAAGTTCTTCATTTTGATTGATCATTTCCAGTTTCACTCCTGTCGCATATTTTCCTTTGACAATGCCATTCGCGCGCGTTGTCTGTGTTATTGAATTTATAGAACTGTCAGAACTTGTAATAAGCATAACTTTTGAGAAATTATCAAAAACTTCTATGACCTTCCCGATCAGTATTCCTCCGGAAACCATTACTGCTTGATTTTCTTTTATTCCATTTTTCGCCCCCAAATCAATGATAATATATTTTCCGTAATTATTTGGATCTTTCCCGATTATTCTTCCAATTTCCCACTGGAAACATGATCCGTTCAAACACATATTTTCAGAAAAATCGAGTTGTCGTCTCAGAACTTTATTTTCTCTTTCTATTTCTTTAAGTCCTGAAACTTCATAAATTAGTCTTAAATTTTCGTTCTTAAGCACAACATTCTCCTTCTTAAACTTATCAATATTTTTGATTGTGTAAAAAAAACCGTCTATATCAATTGAAAATGTTTGAGATACTTTCTGTATGGGAGCCGTAACATAAAACACAGCATTTTTTACACGGTCCAGATATCCAAAACTATTCAAAAAAATTAGCAGTACGGAAACTACTAACAGAAAAATTAAAGACGCTATTTTTGAACTAATTTCTTTTTTCATAGAAGTACTTAAAAATTTCTTCACTTTCTGTCATTCTGAACTTGTTTCAGAATCTACCTTCTTTTACAATTAGCCGAACCTACAAATCACTAATTGTTTGAATAAGTTGAAAACACAATAACCGTATTATTATAGAAAAATGATTATGTTTTTGCACTGTAGATAAGAACATAATATTGAATAGTACAAGTCAAAACCTAACACAACAAAGATTTTGAAACAAGTTCAGAATGACAAACTAAAAATATCACCGTGGCGATTTTTCATCCTCCATAGAAACAAGCACTTCTTTTAATTTCTTAACATCTTCCAGCACAATTCCTGCTCCGCGGGCAACAGCTGTGAGAGGATCGTCAGCAACTTTCACTGGCATTTTTGCCTGTTCGCTTATCAGTTTATCCAGCCCGCGCAATAATGCCCCCCCGCCTACTAGAATTATCCCCTTGCTCATTATATCAGCAACAAGTTCCGGCGGTGTTTCTTCTATGGTAGCTTTGATATTATCAACCAAAACTTTCACCGATCGCGATAATGCTCTTCTTGTCTGCTCATCGTTTATTGTAACTTCTTTTGGCAAACCCGTTACCAAATCTCTGCCACGCATTTTTGTTTCCATTTTTTCTTTAAGCAGATAAGCTGATCCGATTGATATTTTTATTTCCTCGGCAGTTTTTTCCCCAAGAAGCAAATTAAATTCATCTCTTGAGAATTGGACTATATTTTCATTAAGTTCATCCCCGGCGATTCTTAAACTTCTACTGGCGACAATTCCGCCCAAAGATATGACAGCCACCTCAGTTGTCCCGCCTCCAATATCAACAACCATATTCCCCGCAGCTTCCTGCACCGGCAAACGCACTCCGATCGCCGCCGCCATTGGCTCTTCAATGAGATACGCTTCTCTTGCTCCGGCACTAACTGCCGCATCTATAACCGCTTTTTTCTCAACCTCGGTAACTCCCGATGGAACTCCGATAACAACTCTCGGGCGAGGCAAAACGGCAAACGATTCTTTGTGAACTTTTTCTATAAAATATTTGAGCATCTGTTCAGTTACCTCAAAATCTGAAATAACTCCGTCAACAAGCGGACGCGTCGCGATAATGTGCGAAGGTGTTTTTCCAACCATTTTTTTTGCTTCTTTCCCAATCGCAAGAACTTGCCCCGTTTTTTTATTGATAGCAACAACTGATGGTTCATTGATAATAATACCCTTGCCCTTTACATAGACAAGAGTATTCGCCGTTCCAAGATCTATTCCAATGTCGTGGCTGAGATAGCCAAAGATTTTATTAAACATAGAGAGTATTTTGAATATTTTAAATTATTGAAATATTTTCACTTCCCACCTTTCTGTGTGCTAAAAAAACACAGAATTAACTAAAACTAAAAGTCATTTCCTCTGAAATTCTGTTTCACTTTTATCATCCCAGAATTTTTTCTGAAGCGATAGCGGAAGAAAAAATATCTGGGATCCACTATTACAATTTAATTTTACTATTCACTGAAGGTTTGTTATAAAGTTAAATCGTAGCAATGGATTCCTGCCTTCGCAGGAATGACAAATTTCGTTCTGTGAAATAAATCACGGACAAAACCTAATAGAGAAAAGATTCTGAAATAAATTCAGAATGACAAAATGAAATCCAGAATCCCATCAATCCCAACCAACTCAAACTTATCCTCACTCCTTCTTTTAATTTCAACCTTATTTTCAACTATCGTTTTCTCGCTGACTACCATTCGCAACGGCATCCCAATCAAATCCGCGTCTTTGAGCTTAACTCCGGCCGACTCATTGCGGTCATCGTATAGTACTTCAATTTTTTCCTTTTGTAAAGTATTATAGATCTGCTCCGCTTCTTTTTTAATTTTATCGTCTTTTCCCAAAGAAACAAGATGAACCTGATATGGCGCGACTGATTCAGGCCAAATGATACCATTTTTATCATTGAACATTTCCACGATTATTCCCATTAATCTTGTCGGTCCTAATCCATAGCAGCCCATTAAAACCGTTTTCTCTTTTCCGTTCTCATCCAGAAACTTAAAATCAAAAGCGTCTGAAAATCTGTTTTTTAGTTTAAATATATTTCCCGCTTCAATCGCTTTCTCTTCTTTTAAACTTTTATTCTTGCACTCCGGACATTCCGGCTGATTATTTTCCACGATTTCTTTACTAATCGCAATCCCGCACTTTTTGCAAATGTAAATCGTGTCTTCCCCTGCATCTGCCACAGTTTGAAACTCGTGAGAATATTTGCTGAAATCACCACCCGAAGCGTAGGTCAAATAAGTTTTATCTTTAATTCCGACTTTCTCAAAAATTTTAAAATAAGCATCTATAACAATATTATAATATTTATTTAAATCTTCCTCGCTGGTGTGAAACGAATATAAATCTTTCATTAAAAATTCCCGTCCTCGCAATATTCCCGACTTCGCTCTTTTTTCATTTCTGAATTTTGTTTGAATTTGGTAGAAAGCAAAAGGGAAATCTTTATATGATTTTGCGTATTTTTTGCTAAGCGGCGTCGCGACTTCTTCGTGCGTCCAACCCAATCCGTATTCTTTGTTAAATAAAGTTTTAATTTTCATCATTATATCTATATTCCACCTACCGGTAATTTCCCAATCTTTTTTATTTTGCAAAGCCGGCATCAAAATTTCCTGCCCGCCAATTATATTTATTTCTTCACGAATTATATTTTCTATTTTTCGGAGCGTTCTTAATCCCAATGGCAAATATATATAAACTCCCGCCATCAGTTTATCAACAAAACCGCCTTTAACCAAGAGCTGGGCGTTCACGCTCTGTTCGTCTTTAGAAACTTCCCGAATTGTTTTTGTAAAAAGTTTTGATTGTCGCATAAAGATTAAAATTTACCCCATAACTACTCATCTAATAAATCTAACTTGCCATTCCAACCGGAGTGAGGTACGAATGAACGAAGCGGAGGAATCTGTAAACAAATAAATGGATTTATTGGAAATGAATAATCTGAGGGTTAACAAATTATTGATTATATGATAAAGCGTAGAATCTAGGATCTCCAGAAAATGATCTTACTCTCGCGGGAACTGTGCAAACAGTTCCCTTTATTTTTTTAATAACAAAATTTCATCACTCCGCATCAACTGGAATTTCAATGCCCGCTTTCTTTATTTCAAATGTAACGGAAGTATTATCTTCAAAATCCTGAGGACTGAAACCAATTGGTTCAATGGCATATTTAACATCAGATATTTTTCTTTTAGACCACAAATATTGAGTAGCGTCAAAAGTATTTTTAAATTTTGGAGAAACAACGCACAAATCAATATCGCTCCACTGATGCTGTGTTCCTTTAGCGTAAGACCCAAAAAGAATCACCTTTCTAAGAGGCAGTTTATTTTTTTTAAGCACTTCTATATACTTATCAATTTCTTTTCTCACTTTTACCGGTACTTTTTTTTTAACCATAAATATAATTCTTTAGAAATTTCAAAATGTTTTTCAGTGTAATTCTTCGTGCATTTTTTATAAAAAGAAAATTTTATATCATCATATCGGCTTGCTATATTAAAACCGCTAATGGTTCTTAAGTTTTTCATTTGTTCTTCTGAAAAAGAAAGTTCTGTTAAAATCGCTAATCTTTCCAGATCATGAATGTACGGAACAGGTTTTTTGGTTTTCTTTGTGATTAATCCTTTCAACATTTTTTCCAATGCCAAATGGCAAAAGAAGAGGCAAGAATCGTAATATCTCATCTTTAACAAACCGTAAGCTGTCTTCCAGTTTTGTTCAGCGGATTTTTTCCAATAATTAATCTGGTCACTGATGTTATTCATAATACACTTTTGTTTATAAAATTCTATCTCCAATCCTCCTGATCTTTATATCCCCGAACATATCAGTCTGCTCTGCGATGACTATGTTTTTTCTAACCAGCTCAAGCACCGCTAAAAAAGTTACAATTATTTCCACTTTTGTTTTTACTCCCGCCGTCGCGTCTTTGAAAGTCATTTCTATCCTTTGCGACAAGCTTTGTTTGATATTTTCAATTTTGTCTTTCATAGAAATAATCTCTCTGATCGTTTCCTGTGGCAAACTTTCAAATTTCGGAATTCTTTCTATAATATCTTCAAGCATATTTTTCAAATCAGACACGGAAATATTTTCGGGTGGGCAAAAAATGGTTTTAAATCCCGAATAGCTTTGTCTTGAAAAAAATATTTCTTTTCTATTCTCCAATCTTATAATTTCTTTTGATATTTCCTTGAATTTCTGATATTCTTTAAGCCGCGTTTTCAATTCTTCTATATCCTCCTCTTCTTCCTTCTCAAGTTCAAGCATCGGCAAGATTGCTTTTGACTTTATCAAAATCAGCTTTCCCGCAACCAGCAAAAAATCAGCTAAATTCTCAGGGTCTATTTCTTTGTTGTTTTCCAGATAATCTAAAAACTGGTCAGCTACCTGCGCCAGAGAAACTTCTGTTATATCCAGTTTTTCCTTTTCAATCAATTCCAACAACAAATCCAAAGGTCCCTCAAATATCTTTTTCTGGTCTTTATAATTATGCGCCTTGACAATATATGGCATAGATGACAGTTTAGAAAAAAGGAGGGGTTAAATGTATCTAATAATAATAAAATATCAGAACGGAGATAATGGACGTGAAAATGATTTTGGAAGAATATACCTTTCATATCTGCGCAAGAAAGGAATTTCGATAGAAAGTTATCTTTATGAATTTTTAGCCAGATCTAGAAATGCTGGCGTGCCAACCAAGATAACTTTTTCTGGCACTGGTAACCGATTAGGTGCTTGGGATATGATAATTCTTTCT
>CAZBCK010000018.1:0-19044 GCA_964490635.1 uncultured Candidatus Saccharibacteria bacterium
TAGTTTTCACCAAACTGTTTGCCAAATTTTATTTTGGCGGATGGTTTGGTGGAAATAAGGAGGGAAATGAATTTGTTCTTTAAAATAAGAAAATTATAGCGGAGAGAAAATTGGTTGGGAAAAATAAATTCCCCCTTTGTAAAAGGGGGCTGGGGGGATTTTTTCAATCAGTTTTCTCTCCGCTAACTGCGCTGTGTATAAAAAAGCGCGAAATGCGGAGAAGGAATAATAATTATGGAAGAAACAACCGACTCCCCAGCAAAGAGAACTGTCGTAGTCGCTCACGGCGACTTTGACGGAATCGTCAGCGCGGTTCGGCTGCTGGAACAACTTTGCATCCCCGCCGAGGATGCAAAGGTTATCTTCACCCAACCGTTTTTGATTGATAGGGTGGAGATTCCAGATAACATAGAACATATCTATGTTGTGGACCTCGCGGTGAACAACCGCGATCCGGAGATGACAGAGACTTTTATTGAGTCCCTCGGGACCCGATTGGAGGGGTGGTATGACCACCACCAAGGATGGTGGTCGGAGCATGTTCATCTTGATGGGCGGTTCCATATCGCAGAGGACGCAGAGGCATGCGCGTGTCTCTTCGGACATGGAAATGACCCGCTCGTGCAAGATGCGATTGCCACCGACACTCGTCATGGCGAGCTTTCCGAGCAAGCTCAGGTTATCGAGCACGCTTGCCGTGCCGATATGCACAATGACGGAATCCGAGTTGCCGCCGTGAAGTGGCTTCTCGGAGACTGGAGTCAGCGAGAAATTCTGGAAAACGCCGCGGAAAAGTACGCGGAAATCCAGAAAGAGACGGAGCGGCTTGCCGCCACCTACGAGGCGGATGACAATGTCGCGACAGTGGATGCTCGCTCCACTCCCGCGGAAAATTTCGATCTGACCCAGCTTCTGCTGACAGGTCAGAAAATCGCCGCGGTTGCTGCGATGGTGATTCACACCGACCCTCGCTCCGGCGAGAAGATGGTGACAGTCGCCACTCAAAGGAAAGTGAACCTTGTGGAGATATTCGGTCTCCTAAGCGGAGCGCCGTTCAGGGTAACTCTTCCGGTTGAAAGACTGGAAGAGGCAAAGAAGATTCTTCGGAATCTTCACCCATAAGAAACGAAGGGAGAGCGGAATCTCTCCCAAACCCATAGGAGGTGGGAAAATGAAAACAAAGTACAAGGAGGCTCGTGTCTCCCAAGTCGTTAAGCTGTGTTTTACTGCACAGTATAACGATGAGGGAAAACGACTCTGTACCTGCGGCAGTGGATTGCCGTGGAATATGTGCGGAGACACAAACGAATGCGGATGAACCTTGGGAATCTTCCGCAAAAAATTAACACTTTTGGAGGGAAAGCCGAGTTTGCACAACTTCGTTTTCTCTCCTCCCAATTTTTCCAAGTTTATCTTTTTGAAAAAATCTTTTTCGCAATGGAGTCCTGACGAAAGTCAGGCAGTGAAATATCAATAAACCTTTATGCAAATAACGCTTTACGATATTTCTTCCTTGCTTTCGCAAGGACTCCGATGAGAAAAGGTAAACTTAGAAAAGTCCTCAATTCCGAACTCTCGGGATTGAGGGTCTGAAATCCTTGAGTTGTGTTTTAAAAATACGGCAAAAGGTATTGCACATTGAAAAAGAAAGGGAATAATATCTGATCTAATCTTTTTAGATAGAAATTTGATTAAAAAATATTTTGATTAATTTTCTATCTAAAAGGAGGTGAAAAAAAAATGAGAAAACTGGAACTTTCTGCTGGTTACATTCTGATAGCGGGCGCTTTCTTGCTCGCTACAAATTGGTGGCCAGCGCTTCTCTTGCTGGGCGTGTGCCTAGTGGGAGATAGTATTGTTAACGACGACGAATCGTAATTTGATTCGTCGTTCAAAAATTCCCTTTCTTTTCTTTTTTCCAAGTTTATCTTTTTGAAAAACACACCTCATCCCTAACGGGATTACCCCTTTCAAGAGGGGAATTATAAAGGAAAATATAAAAAGACAAATTTAGAAAAGCCATCAAGAAAATCTTGAAAGTCTAAAATCCTTGAGCTGTGTTTTGAAAATACGGTGAGAGGTATTGCACATTGAAAAAGGGAAAGAAAATTGCTCTGTTGTTTATTACATCTCTTAAAAGAATAACGATCGTTAAAATTAGCAATGAATAATCTATTTGTTTTTTTACAATACAAAAAACAATTGGTTTATTCCTTGTTAGATTAGAAATAATTCCAGCAAGGGATTCCCGAATATTTTCGGGGTTGCACATTGACAATTTTTCCGGGCTGCTCTTATGCCCGCGACTGCGTTTATTTTTTTAGGCAGTAGTTTTGAAGAACTCAAAACCGCAGACAAGAAAGAGCAGGCTGTTTTGCGACGGCTTTTCTTGTGTGTGATGAATAAATATAGAGGTGGAAAAATGGAAACCATAAAAATAAGTGTGCCGAAGAAGTCTTCGGACATGCTTAAAAAAGAATTAAAGAAGAGAAAGATCCTCTTTTTTGTTTATAAAAAAGAGGATAAATGGGATAGAGGAGAGAAGAAAGAAGAGGTTATGGAAATCTTTGTAATTTCCTATTATCCCAATATGAGAAATTACAGTAAAATTTCTCATATTCTTGATAATATCTTTTTAAGATTTATCAAAAATGGGAACGAGAAAAAAAGTTGGTTTATCAGATGGCATCCTGAAGCCAACTACAGAAAGGAAATCGTTTCCAGGTGTGATCTTGCGAGATTCACATTTGAGAAGCACTGGATTTCTATAAAGAGCCTTTTTCTTTTTTTAAGAGGTGGAGAATAATGGAAGAAAAAAAACGAGTTGTAATTATTGCTCCGACACGGAGCACCTGTCTGAATATTTCTATGACGTTGAATAATGGCGCCATTGAAACCTTGCTTATACAGGAGAAAAGGAAGGAAATTTTTGAGGCAGTGGACAGACTGGACACCGGTGGATTCGGCGTTGTTGCCGGAACTGGCACGGGTAAAACCGTGTCGTTGCGCGACATTGCCAGAAAAGTGCTAGGCGAGAAACTGCAAATTGATGTAGTTACTCGTGAGCATGAGGCGACGAGTTATACATGGACATGTAATGTTCTTGTTATAACTCCAGGCGTGGCGCTTCACTGGTTGAAATCTCAAACAATCACAAAAGAGGATTTAATCGTGATTGACGAGATTCACCAGACAAGCGAGCATTTGGAATTCTCTATGGCGCTTGCTAAGAGAGCCGGATGTAAATTTGTCTGGATGTCGGCGACCATTGATCCGAGCATTTACTCGGAGTATTTGGGAGCTGGCACGGTCATTGAGTGTTCGGCTTTTGATCCGTCAAAAAGGTCGGAAGTTGAGTGCTCATGGGAAAGACCGGAGGATTTTCTTTCTTCCAGAGTGAGCGAATTTATTGAGGAAGGAAGAGCGGTCGCCGTGTTCGTACCAACTAGAGAGATGGCTGAAAGGCTATCTCAAAAATATGGCGGTTATGACAATCTCTATTGTGATTTTTATCACGGTGGAGAAAAAGCGGAGAAGCTTCGCCAGTTTTTAAAAGGCGATGTTACAAAACCGTTTATGGTCTTTATGACCATTGCCGGCGCGTCCTCATTGAATATTCCGGGGCTTGATACTGTGATCATAGTGGACGAAATGTATAAAGAAATTGTTCACTCCGGTGTCCGAGTTCTGGAAAAAGTTCAGCTTGGGAATAACGAACTCCTGCAGATGGGAGGCAGGGTAAATGGGAGAATGGAGGATTCGGAAATTTATATTCTGGGTCCCCGTTCAATTGGTTTCCATAACCTGAAACCCACTGCGCCGGAATTTGTGCTGGGCGATTTACAGCAGGTGGCGCTTACCTGCGCTCGTCTTGGTGTCAACGCCGGCGAGCTTGACCTGATTACTCCGATAGATCCGATTCGCTATGAGGCGGAGGTAAACCGTTTCAAAGCGCGCGGGATTATTGAAGCCGAGGGCAACGAGCTTACGGCTTATGGTAAAAAAGTAGAGCGTTTGCCAGTTGAGCCGTCTTGGGCTGAGTTAATAACTCAAGCTCGAGATGGTGATAGCCAGGAATTACTGGATATCGCGGTGATTGGCGCGTGCACCGAGTCGCTTTACTCGCTAATTCGCAATAACGCGAATTTGAGCGAAGCAAAAGTGAGTGGAAGTGATCAGCTCACCGCTTACAACATCGTGGCGGCTGCTCTCAATCAGTTCGGCTTTTTCCGCAAATCAAACGGTGGAGGAGTTGAATACGCTTTTCAGGGAGATTGGTTTAGGAAAAAGTTTAATCCAAAAACCCATCAAACTGAAAAAAATATGGGCGAGTTTGTCCGGTGGTGTGATGACAACGGTTTCAACCCAAAAGCCATTAAGGAAGTGGCGATCGCGATGAAATCTGTTTATCGTCAACTGCGAATGTCAATGCCAGGTCCGCAGAATTTGCAACTTGTCAGCGAAGATGATGAGATGCATAGAAAGTTTGTGGATCTGTTTGCCAAAGTTCAATCTCTTGATTTCGTTTGCGACGAGCGAAATTCCCAAGCGGGAACTGTCTGGCGGGCGAATCATTCGCTTACTAGTGGCACAAGAGTGCTTGGCAAGATTCGCCATTGGGCGGACAAGCGCGGGTATCAGCGCGCGACGATTGAAGGGACAGAAGTTCCCGAAGATTTGCTCAAGCTTTATGCTGACAAAAGACCCGTTTCTGTTAAGCGGGTAAGTAATGAAGGTGTGGAGATTGAATTTGAGTCGTCGTTCGCTGGTGAGCCAATCGGGATGCTCGTAGAAACGGTTCCCGATTCCGAAGTTCCAGCAGAATTAGTTGAGCAGGCGGAGCGGAAATTTGTTAAAGCTCTTGTCTCTCAGCAAATTTCTGCTGACTTTGCGGATCACAATCGTGAAACTCGCAAGCAATCCAGCCAACTCCGCCTCCGCATCCGTTCCGGTGGAGCCGCCGCCGCGCAAGAAATTTCTAAGTCTGATGAACGAAAGCTCTATGAGCAAGAGTTTAAGGACAAAGAAATTATTTCCATACAGTCCCTGCAACTGGCTATCCTGTCCGGAGAAATAAATCCGAACGATCTGCTTCTGAAGCTGGAAGACTTTGTTCCGGTTGAAGAACAGGAAAGGATAGTTCGCGACAATCCGGACACCGTAGAAGTTGGGGGCGAAACCTTGACTGTTGAATACGGTGAAGGCTGGAGAATGAGGGAGTTCTACTGCCATGTGAAAGTGACGGAAGAATTCGCTCGTAGCGCCGGGATAGAAGCAATAACGCTTCCCGGCGGACGGACCGTGGAGCTTCGTTGCGGCGATCACTCCGCGGAATCTTTTTTTGAACTGGTTGAAAAACTGGAACAGGAGAGGATTGAGCAGGCATGGTCGGACAAGCGCGCTGAGTTGGAACACACTTCTTGGATTTCTGATCCGGAAAATGTGTTTCCATACCTGCCAAAAATTTTGACCGCGGTAGAAATAACGCGGAAAGATAATGGGCAGGGCGAGCCGGTTGTTGGTTATTTTTCGCTTTACTCTGACTCCGATCCTGATTTTCAAATCAGGCTAAGAGAAACAGAAGAAGATGCGGAGAAAGAGACCAAAACCGCGCTGGAGCGCTTGTTCCAAAAAGCGACTCGCGAGGAGAGAAAAGCTCCGAGCGAAGAACCGTGGAATAGAGAACTGCGTGAGGTTCTCAAAAACCGCCTTGACGCTCTTCTCAAAGAGCGCGCCGAGAATCTGGTTCCTGAAAATATGAAGGAGCAGATTAAAGCAATCGAGGTGGAGATTAAGGCAGCCAAAGCGGAGATCGGTAACAAGCACGCCGAGATTCAGCAACTCGTTGCTGAAACCGATTCAACGGTATATGACAAAGTTGAAGCGGTTGACAACGAGTTTGTTGAGTCAGAGGTGTCGCAGACGCGCGCGGCATTAGATAAAGCCAGAGATTATCTTAAATTCGCGGCTTATGAAGATGCCAAAGCGGCTTGCAAGACAGCGCTTGAATTCGCTGACCAACTTGCTAGACTTGCCGAAATTCGCTCTGTGGTAAAGCGCGAAGCCGAAGCTGTTCGCGAGGAAGTGTCAAATAATCTTTACGACCTGAAATATGGTGATGGAGATTATGATGACTCAACTTCCGACGAGCGCGCCGAAGCTGATCGGCTTGATGAGGAAATTTCTGACGCTTTTTACGATCGCCAATATGAAACAGCGATTAAGAAAGTTGAAGAAGCTCGCAAGTTGATCGCGCGAGTTCGCGAGCGCCAAAAAAGAAAAGCAGATCTAGCTGATCCCGTTGCAAGATTGTTTCGGGGAGAAAAAATCAGTATAGGTCTGTAATTGAACGAGGAGCGTAGACCGCACTTTTGCGCTCCTCTCATTTTTTCCAAGTTTATCTTTTTGAAAAAACCGGTAATGGAGTCCTGACGAAAGTCAGGCAGTGGAATATCAATGAACCTTTATGTAAATAATACTTTACGATATTTCTCCCTTGCTCTCGCAAGAACTCCAATAATAAAAAGGTAGATTTAGAAAAGCCCCGAACTGGAAATCAGATTCGGAGCTAAAAAGTGTTCTTTGAAATCAAAATCTAAAACCGGTATTTATAAATTTAATTATGATGACCGCAAATAAGAAAGATTATTTTGTTGGGACCTAAATATCTAAACAAAATTCTATATTCTCGATCAATGCGAAAATTTCATGCTTTTTTAGATTTCGGCTCTAATTTTTCAGTATGAAGAGAAGGGCGAAACGGATTTTGACGAAAAATTTGTTCTTTCTTTTCCGCCTTTTTCCGAATTGAAATTGGCAATTTCTGATACTGCTTTTCAAATTCTTCAGTAACAAAAATCTCAATCATAATTATTTTTTTAGTTCTTTAAGAGATTTGATTTTTCTTATTTTGCCAGCGTGACAATCTTTCTCCGCTTGATCTAAACTTTTTAAAAATTCGGAATTAAAAAGACCCAGATTAGCAGCTAATCTTTCAAATTTGCCAGCATCCATTTCAATCAAAGCCTTCTGTCTCAAACTTCTTGGAGATTTTACATTAATAATTAATGGTTCCATAAAATTAAATTATCTGATTTATCTTAATTTTATTATACTTTATGAAACCCGCCTGTCAATTTTTCCAAATTCCTAAAAAAATAAAGCCATAACTTTTCCGGAAATCCGGGAAATAGATATTTTTGATTGAGATCGGATGGGCGAAAGCGTTTGTCTTTCCGATTCGTCCGAAGGTTAATTCTTTTATAAAATTAACGGCAGATCGGAGAGCGAAATCTCTCTCTTCGGCGCTTTCAGCTTGACCCGAATAGATCAAGATTATTTTATCTCCCGGTTTTTTGGAAAAGTTTTTTATTTTTTTAGTTGACTTATATAAGTGTAAAAGCTATTATAAAAGCAGGACTTTTTTGCTTTCTGGAATTTGTGTAAGGGTTGGTTAGAGATAGGTTTAATATTAAGATTTATTAAGATTTGTGAAATAGTTTAAGTTTGTTGTGGATTCCTGCCTACGCAGGAATGACAAAAAAATAAGAGGTTTTAATAGAATAAAAGGTTTTAACAAAAAATCAAAATGTCCGAAATAATAAATTTCATAAATCAAAATCAAGAAATTTTAATAATAGTGGCAATAGCCATTTTACCGTTTTTTTTATTTTGGAATATTTATCTTCAATGCGGCTTATCAAAGATTAAAAAAAGAACTCGCAGTTTTTTTGCGAGCAGCGAGGGAAAAGACTTGGAGGAAATAATTTACAAGCAAATTAAAAAAACAAATGAAGTTGATTGTGAAATTAAAAAAATAATAAGAGATAACGAAAAAATAAAAAACAATTTGACGGAATGTATTCAAAAAGTGGGTGTTATCAGATTTAATCCTTTTGGTGATGTTGGAGGAAACCAGAGTTTTGTGATTGCTCTTCTTGACAATTCTCTAAACGGCGTTATTATACAAAGTCTTTATTCAAGAGAAGGAATGAGAATTTATTCCAGACAAATCAAGGAGGGTAAATCGGAATATGTGTTGAGCAAAGAGGAAGAAGAGGCGATTAAGATGGCGAATGGTGAGTAAAAGAATAAAAGCATATTGCTAATTGAAAGAGTATTAATATAAAAATATACACGCTTGCTGTCATTCCTGTGAAGGCAGAAATCCAGATGAAATTTCATCAGTTGTTATTTTTATAACGAAAGTATTGCAAACAGATTAAAAGTAGTGTTTTATGGCATTTTAATTGTTATAATAATATTTACGATTTGAAAATTTTGCGTCTGGATTTTTGCCTTCGCAGGAATGACAATACACAAATGTGCAAATTTTAAATACAACAATATAATTTAAATCAAATGACAAATTCAGAAGAAAATAAAAAAGAAGAAAAAATTATTCTTGAGGTTCCGGAAAATATAACTGTTAAAGATCTGGCGGAGAAAATGGAAATTAAGCCGACTGATTTAATAGCTAAGCTGATAGAAAATAAGATTTTTGCCAGTATCAACGAGGTTCTGGATTTTGATACTGCGGAAATTATCGCGGATGATTTTGGTTTTGAACTTAAAAAATCAGAATCAATTGATAAAAAAAGAAAAAAGCTGTTGAAAAAAAATATCGGGTCCAATGCGGAAAAAAGACCTCCTGTTGTTGTTGTGATGGGACATGTTGATCACGGCAAAACGACGCTTCTTGATAAAATTCTAAAGACAAGTGTCGCAGAGAAAGAGTCAGGCGGGATTACGCAGAATTTTAGCGTTTATCAAGTTGAGAAAAAAGGGGAAATAATCACTTTTATGGATACTCCCGGGCATGAAGCGTTTCACGCAATGAGACAGAGAGGAGCTTACGCGACTGATTTGGCGGTGATTGTCATTGCTGCGAATGATGGCGTTAAACCGCAAACGGTGGAAGCGATAGATTTTGCGCGAGAAATGGAAGTTCCTATTTTGATCGCGATAAATAAAATTGATAAGCCGGAAGCTAATGTTGAAAAAGTGAAAAAGCAATTATCTGAAATAGATATCGTTTCTGAAGATTGGGGCGGGAAAACGGTTTGTGTGAATATTTCCGCAAAAACAGGGAAGGGAATAGATGAATTGCTTGATATGATAATACTAACTGCAGACTTGGAAGAAATAAAAGCGGATTATAATTCTTTGGCTGAAGGATTTGTAATTGAATCGCATCTTGATTCAAAAAGCGGACCGACTGCGACCATTTTAATACAGAACGGAACATTGAAAAATGGTGATTATGCGAGTGTTGAATCGTATTGCGGGAGAGTAAAAGAGATCAGAGATTTTATTGGGAAAAAAATTGAGAAAGCGACGCCATCTATGCCTATTGTGATAACAGGGTTGAATGAAGCCCCAAAAGTTGGCTCATTGTTTTTTTCTGAAGTGAGCCGTTTTGCTGCTGAGAATAAAGTAAAGAAGTTTCTACAAGAAAAGCAGGGGAAGGAAACTGAAGGCAAAGTTGTTGATTCTGCTAGAATAAAACAACTTGTGAAATCGCATCAGATAAAAAAATTAAACATAATTCTTAAAGCGGACACAAAAGGTTCTTTGGAAGCGATAGTTCAAATTTTGGGAACGATTAAATCCGAAGAAGCCGCAATCCAAATTTTAAAAATGGGGGTTGGAAATATAACCGAGACAGATATAAATATGGCAAATTCTTCCGGGGCGAAGATCGTTGGATTTAATATCGGTTTGGATGTGTCTGTGAAAAAATTTGCGCGGAAAGAAGATATTGATATAAAAATATATAAAATTATTTATGAACTAATGAATAATATTAAAGAAGAACTTTCTTCCATTCTCGGCACGGAAGTAGTCAGAACGGACTTAGGAACTCTTAAAGTAATCGCTATTTTTAAATCAGGAAAAAAGTCTGCCAAAAAAATAGATATGATCGTTGGAGCGAAAGTTGAAAGCGGGAAAATAGAAAAAGCGTCTTTAATTGAAGTGTTTAGAGGCGGTGAAAAAGTGGGACAAGGAAAAACAAAAGAACTTCAATATAACAAAAAGATCGTGGAGGAAGTGAAATCAGGAAACAATGCCGGAATAACTTACGAGGGGAATATAATCATTGAAGATGGGGATGTATTAAATGCATATAAAGAAGAAGAGAGGAAGAGGAAGATAAATTAAATTTGACAATGTAACAATTTAATACTTATGAATCAGAGAATATTAAAAGTCAATAAACTAGTTAAGCAAGAAGTCGGGAAAATAATCTTGTCTGAAGCAGATTTTTCAAGAGATATTGTTTTGACGATAACTAAAGTAAAAACTTCCAAAGATCTCCGCTACGCGGATGTTTTTGTAAGTGTTCTTTCTTCTGATAAAGAAATTGAAATTATGGAATTGCTAAAAGAAGATATTTATTTTATACAGCAAAAACTTAATAAAAGATTGCAGATGAAACCCTTGCCGCGAATTAAATTTGTGATTGATAAAAGCGGGGAGGATGTTAGCAGGATTGACGAGTTGATTAGGGAGAATGAATTATAAAGTGTACGGATTATACTGTCATTGCGAGCAGAGTGAAGCGATAGCGGAACGGATTGCGGCAATCCCGCAACTAAGCCGGGGGAATCTAAATACGGGATTGTTTCGTCGCCTTCTCGTTCACTATGCTTATTCGGGCTTCTCGCAATGACAGCGGTATTTAATTCTATAATTATGCAAAACGCAATAAATCTAATAAAATCAAGTAAGGATATTTTAATTCTAACTCACAAAAGCCCGGACGGAGACGCGGTTGGGTCTGTTTTGGGATTAGGTCAAGCACTCAATTCTCTAGGTAAAAATGCGGAATGTTTTTCAAAAGACATTGTTCCTGATGTCTTTGATTTTTTACCGAATGTCTCGGCGATCAAAAATCAGACAGATCTTAGAAATTATGATTTGGTAATATTATTGGATTGCGCTCTTTTTTCAAGAACCGGTTTGAATAGCATTAAAGACATAATTGACTCTTTTAATAATTTGTTAGTGATAGATCATCATCCTGAAAAAATGATTGAATCGGGCTATCTGGATAATTATGAGTCAATCGTGGATCCATCAGCTTCTTCCACGGCGGTATTGATCTATAATTTTTTAAAGGAGCTTAATTTAAAAATTACAAAGGATATTGCCCATTGTTTGTTAACGGGAATTTTTACGGATACGGGTGGGTTTCAACATAGCAACACTGATGTGCAAACGCTTCAAGTAGCGGCGGAACTTATGAAAAAAGGACCGCGTGTGGACAAGATCGCCAGAAATATATTTAATAGCAAAAGTGTTTCAGCGATAAAACTTTGGGGAAAAGCACTTGCCAGAATCCAAAGGGATGAAAATAATGAAATGGTTGTTTCTTATCTTAGTAAAAAAGACATAGAAGAATGTGGTGCCAAACAGGAAGACACCTCGGGGCTGGTCAGTGTTATTAATATGGTAAGCGATGCTAAATTTTCTTTGCTTTTAACAGAAAGCGATGATAATAAAATAAAAGGAAGCTTGAGAAGTGAGGAATATAAAGGTATAGATGTTTCACGAATAGCAAAATCTCTCGGTGGCGGCGGGCATAAACTTGCTTCGGGGTTTGAAGTGAAAGGAGGAGATGTGAAAGGCGGTGTTGAAAAAATTAAGGAGATGATTTTGGAAGCAAAAATGAAGTATAAATAAGATAAGATAAGATATTGAAAATAATAATCTTTCTTGCCATTCTCGTGAAGACGGGAATCCAGACGCAATATCATCAGACATTATTCTTAGAACAAAAGTTTTGAAAACAAATTAGCAGTAATATTTTATGATATTTCAGTTGTTATAATGGTATTTACAGCTTGAAAACATTTCATCTGGATTCCTGCCTTCGCAGGAACGACATTTATGGGGAATACAAACGGATTAATTGCTGTATTGATTGTTGCTGATTTTTACTTGCTTATCGGTTATAATTCACAATTCTAAATTTATGCAATTTGGCGCGCACATTTCAATTGCGGGAGGGATTGAAAAAGCTCCGGAAAGGGCTCACAAAATTGGTTGTGAGTGCTTCCAGATGTTTTCCAGATCGCCGCATGGCGGAAAAAGTTTAGAATTAATGAAAGATAAAATAAATAGCTTTAAAGAAAATTGCGAGAAATATAATTTGAAAAATTATTATATCCACGCCCCGTATTATATAAATCTGGCTTCAGCCAACAGTAGAATTTATCACGGTTCTATTTCGGCGATCAGAAAAGAATTGGAAACAGCGGATTTGTTGGGAGCGAAAGGAGTTGTTACGCATTTGGGAAGCGCCAAAGAATTGGGAGAAAAAGAGGCGCGCGAAAAATTAGTTGAAGGGTTGGTGAAAGTTTTCAACCCCCCTAGCCCCCCTTGTCAGGGGGGAACAATATTACCTCCTTGTCAGAGAGGGGCAATATTACTTCTGGAAATAACCGCTGGCGCCGGAAATATTATGGGTGATAATTTTGAAGAGATTGCTTATTTTATAAAAGAGGCAGAAAAGAAAATCTCCAAAAACAAATTAGGTGTTTGTTTTGACACCGCGCACGCTTTTGCTTCTGGATATGATTTGCGAAACAAAAAAACGGTCCGGAAAACTTTTGATGACTTTGACAAGATAATCGGAATTAAAAGATTAAAACTTATTCATTGCAATGATTCCAAAGTTGATCTCAACTCGCACATTGATCGGCACGAAAATATCGGCTGCGGTAAAATAGGAACGGAAGGATTTGAAGTGCTTGTCAACGAACCGCGACTGGAAAATTTGGATTTTGTTTTGGAAACACCTGGTGGGAAGGTTGAAGAAGATCTGAAGATTTTAAGAGGATTGAAAAAGCCATTATGAACAAAATTTTAAAAGAAATTTTAAACAGAATATTAGGTGGTTTGGCAGGACTAACTTTTTTTATTCTTCTTATTATTCTTTCAGAGTCTTTGGGACTGCCAACGGAATTTTATATTAATTGGATGGTGAATAATTTTATCATCTCAACTCTATTGTTTGGCGTGTTCTTAATTTTGGTTTTATGGTTGCTAGGTTCTCATTTGAATTATAAATATAATAAATATTTAAAAAATCTATCTCCCGAAGAGAGAAAAAGAGAAAAGGAAAATTGCAAAATGGCGGACAAGATTATAAAATATATTCACAAAAAATACGGAGATGATCACGATTTTGAATTAGTTGATGTTACAGACAAAAAAGATAAATACAATATGATCTATAAAAAACCAAAAAATCCACAGAAGATAAAAGTGTCTTTTAATAGAAAAAGTAAAACAATAGAAGAAAGTTTGTGCTAATTGATTAAAAATTGCGAAATTTTAAAACCTTGATTTTCTATCAATGTAGCTAATTATAGACTTAACAAGTATAAAATTATCCGATAATATTATACCTGACAGGTTGTATATTATCTGATTTCAAAGTGGGTTTAATTTCTAAAAATAAGAAGTATGAAAGAATTTAATATGTCAAGTGATATTGGCCATTTTGAAGAAAAGCAACGAATAAAAAAATTGGGAGATAACTTTAGGGAAAATTTGGAAAAAGATAGAAGTACAAATACTGATGATAAAGAAAGTACAAGAATTGAAAGATATAATAATAAATATGACCAAAAAGTGTCTGAAAATGAAGTAGAGAATTTTCAAAAGGAGATTGTTAAAAAAATTGAAGAAAAAGCGGAAGAGCTCGGAATCTCAAAAGAAAAACTGATTGATCTGGCGGGTTTGGATATGGAGAGCTTGGAGCCAGAGAAATTAAAAGAGCTGGATTTAAGTCGGGGAGAATTTGATTTTATTAGAAGTGATGTAGGCGCTGCGATAAACGAATTTAATAAAGAAAATGTTGACGAGGCGATAAATGAATTTGAAAAAAATAAAAAAGAGAGTGAGGAATTGGGAGATGAAAGTTTACAAGACAAAAATCCGTTAGGAGCTTCAAAGTATGAAAAATTTGCGGAGTTTGTGGGCAAGCACAAAAAAGTTGTCAGTGTTGGAGAATTGGCGCTTTATCTTTCTTCTTACGGCGTGCCAGCTTTGAGCGCTCTGGTAAATAGCGACGCGAAAATGAAGATTGAAGGCGAGAAAATTTCTTTGAAAGATTTAGCGGAGAATCCGGAGCTGATAAAGGAGATAGATCAGGCGAGTAGCGCAGGTACGCCTATTGATATATTAAAGGAATATTCTCCGCAAGGAGATTTTAGTTGTTTTGATAGTAATGGCGATACAAGGGTTTTTTCAATTTCTGATAAAACTAATATTAAAGATGACAATGAAATAGAAAGAACTGTCCATCTTTCATTTAAGGGACTTATGCCCACAAGTGAAGAGATAGGCAAATTAAATAATGATCTGGAAAGTATTGGAATCTCATTAGGCATGACAGAAAAAGTATATGGAGAAAATGGAAATTGTAAAGTAATAGATGATAAAGGAAGCAAGTGGAGTGATTTTGTGAGAAACAGTGAGCAAGTTGCAAAAATCATTGCGAATAATCTTAATGTTCCGGAAAATGAAGTTAAAAAATATATAGACAATTTAATTATGCCGGATACTTCTAAAATATCAGTAGTGGAACTTGATGATTTTAAAATTAATAAAAATTTGGAAATTCCTGAAGACGCTTTTAAACTAAATGACAAATGGAATAAAATTTGTTATAAACACATAGGAATAAACTCTGATTTTAGTTATTGGCTTGATGCTTCTGAAAAAGAATTTACAGAGTGGGTTCAAAAAAATGGTTATGAAAATGTTGGAAATTCTGCTGATGCTCGAAAATTATTAATTGAAGAAAAAAGGGATTACAATAATTTACCGGCAGTAAAGTTTGAAGGTCTCATATCTCAAGAGGAAAAAGAAGTGGAATATAAAAATATTGATAAATTTAGAGAATTGTTTTTAGAAGGATTAAATGAAGATGGATACAATATAGAGGAGTTAAAAAAAATAGCTGAAGAAAATCCTGAAGAAGTGATAAAAATAATTTCGAAAGTGATCGGGGACAATGTTAGCTATGATTGGTTGGAATATTTAGATATTGTTCTAAGTAAACCAATAAAAGAATTAACAGGTAAAGATATAAATTATCTGGAGAAAAAACATTCTAAAGGAATTCCATATATTACTATGGAAAGTGGAAAAGGAGTTTGTCATGATTACGCGATAACTTTTGCTGTGGCTAAGCATATCTTGGAAGAAGAAGGAGTGCCTAATCTTGATAAATTCGTAGCTATTTCTACGGTTTCCTCTGACAAAATGAATCATCAGTGGAATAACTTAGCTACGGTTAATTCGGAGGGAAAGTTGATTGTTTCTTCGCTTGATTCTTGCTGGGATGATTCATTTTTAATTAAGCCCAACGCAGTTGACGAAAAACATTGTTATGCTGGTTTACCAAAAGAATTAGATGAAGCTCATCAGAAAACTCTAGAGAAAATAAGAGATTGGAATAACCTTGTTAAACAGGAAAAACTCAAAAAAATTCTGACGCAATATGATCCGAAGTTGTATAAGAGGGATCATAAAGTCAAAAGAAGTAAGGAAACAAATGGATAAAAAAACAACAATACTGTTAATCTCAGTTCTTTCCGTAATCATTATCTGCGGCGCTGTTTTTGCTTTTCAAAAAAATGAGCGATCGGGAGAAAGAAAAGATGTTTTGCTGGATGAGTTTAGTGATAATGGATTTAGAAATATGCAGGATAGTAAAAGTAACAAGCAGGAAGGGTTAATAGATCATAGTGTGCATGTGCAGGCAGTTTTTGCTAGTGATAAAAAACAGGAACTTGATCTTGTCCAAACTTTGGAACTTCTTGCTAGAACCGGGGAAAATTTGTTTGGAATTGAAAGAGAGAGAATTTACCAACCGGTTAATAAAATAATAGAGCTTAAGAGAAATGCCGTTGTGTCTAAAACAATAAAAGTTCCGGAAGATTATAAGACGATACAATCGGCGATTGATAACGCTGATTTTGGAGATATAGTAAAAGTTTCTGCGGGAGAATATAAAGAAAATATAGTTATGAAAAAAGGAGTCAGCTTGATTGGATCAAATGTTTTGAAAGAAGAGGGAATGAAAGAGGAAGAGGGAGAAGAGAAAATAAAGGAAAGTGAGGGGGAAACAGAAGAAGAGAAAGAAAAAATGGAAGAAGATCCTGAAATTTCAGAATTGGACCCCGCCTTTTCTTTAAGGCGGGTTATTATAAATGAAACAATAATAAATGGCAAAAATTCAGGCAATGTTGTTTCGTTTAAGAATGGAATTACGAATAAAACAAAATTGGCTAATTTTACAATCAAGAACGCCGGAAAAAATTTAAGTGGAATATTAATTGAAGATTCCTCGCCTTTGATCTGTGATAATGTTATTACGAATAATGAATATAATATTTACATCAAAGGAAATTCATCTCCAATAATTCAAAAAAACAGTTTGCGTTTTGGGGAAAAGGGAATCCAGGTCTATAATTTTACAGAGGAAGAAGCGGTGCTTGAAAAAGAAACGGAACTAAGTTCCGAAATTTCGGAACTTAGTTCCGTTTCTTTTTCAAGCATGCCGAATATAATTGATAATCTAATTACAGACAATAAAGTTGGGATAGATCTGTATTATTCGTCCGCGATAATAGATCATAATACGATCAGTTATAATAACCACTATAAAACTTATCTTGGCGCGACTTTTGGAATATATATTCACAACTCATCCGTAAAGATTTCAAATAATATTATCACCGATAGCGGAATTTGCGATTTGTGCGCTGGTGTTAATGTGGATGAGAAAAGTAAAGATGTTGTTTTAAGTTATAATAATATTTGGAACAATAAGAGTGATTTTGTTTGTTTTGGCGAATGTATTTTGGAAGATAATAATATTTCTAAAGAACCAATGTTTATCAACCCCGCGAATTGGAATTTCAAATTACGGAAAGAATCGGGTTTGATTGGAAAGGGGGAGGAAGAGAGTGATGTGGGGGTGAGGTGGTAAAAAAATAATTTTTAATTTTGTAATTTTTAAATAATGCTCTAATTTTCAATGTTTAAAAATTTTGTCATTAAAAATTATTTATAAAATTAAAAATTGGAAATTAAAAATTTAAGTTATGCTTTTAGAAGAACTCAACAATCAGATTTTGAAATGTGAAAAGTGTGCGTTGTCAAAGACGCGGATTAATGTTGTGCCGGGAGGAGGAAGCGCTAACGCTGATATTATGTTTATTGGCGAGGGTCCGGGCAAGAATGAAGATGAGCAGGGAATTCCCTTCGTCGGCGCGGCGGGAAAAATGCTGGACAAGCTCATTGAATTAATTGGATTGACGAGAGAAGATATCTATATTGCTAATGTTGTCAAATGCCGTCCGCCGGGCAATCGCGATCCTTTGCCGGAAGAAGTTGATGCTTGTCGTGACTGGCTAAATCAACAAATTGAAATAATCAAACCAAAATTGATAGTTCTTCTCGGCAGGCATTCTATGGACCGATTTTTGCCAAATCAAAAAATCTCTCTTGATCACGGCAAGCCGAAAAGGCGAAACGGGCAAGTCTATTTTCCAATCTATCATCCTGCTGCGGCGTTGTATAGAAATGGATTGCTTGAAGATCTGAAAAAAGATTTTAAGAAAATTCCAAAAGTGCTGGAAATAATAAAGGAAGGCAAACACACTTCTAACTCCTCTCAAAAGGGGAATGAAGAAGAAAAAAAATTGGAACAAACTGATTTGGGGATTTAAAGAAAATAGTGTTTATATGATTTGGGGTTGACAGGTTTTTTTGCTGTGCTATTATGCTTGAGTGAGTGAATAACTGAAATATTAGTTGAGAATATAAAATAAGTTTTTAGTAAATTATATGGGCAAGCAAAAAACGCGCGTGAAAAAGAAGTCGGCGAATACTTTCAAATTTTAATTTACTCAAAAAATTAAAATAGAAAACGCCGCTTTAAGAAAGCGGTTTTTGAATTAAATTGTTGTAGTTACTGTCATTGCGAGAAGCCTGGGTTAGTGTAGCGAACGAAATGGCGACGAAGCAATCTCGTGATTATACACAAAGGGCTTAGTTACGGGATTGCCACGCTTCGTTCCGCTATTGCTCCACTTCGCTTGCAATGACGGAAAGAATAATAATCTAAAATTATCTCACAAGATTATCTTGCGGGGTAAAATAGATTATTAAATTTGTCCTTTGACAATTGAATAAAAATAGAAATCTACTCAAGTAGATTTCAAGCAAGTAAATTATCATCTTTACTAAAGTAGATATATTTATTATATCTGCTAAGTAATATAAATAGGTTCATTAGCAATTATTAATTGCTAGTTAATCACGCATTAATAAGCTCGTAAGAGCGTATGGTGGATGCCTAGACATAAAAAGACGATGAAGGACGCGATATGGCTGCGAAAAGCTTCGGGGACCTGCCAAATAAGGTTTGATCCGGAGATGTCCGAATGGGGAAACCCGTGCTGATTAATCTCAGTACATCCATACCTGAATATATAGGGTATGAGAAGAAGACCGGGCGAAGTGAAACATCTCAGTAGCCCGAGGAAAAGAAAGAAATAAGTGTATGCTAACTTCTATTAATAATTTATTATTGATAGATCGTTAGTGTATCTCTATTCCCTGAGTAGTGGCGAGCGAAAGGGGAGGAGCCCAAACTAGTCAATGCTTGCATTGATTAGGGTTGTAAGACAATGACATTGAATTGAGATCTTAGTTTCTAAAGCTCTTGAGTTTTAGAGCTATAATTTCAATTTTAAGAAGTCAATAAAATTGTATTTTGGTTAGTTGAATAAGCTGGAAAGCTTGACCAAAGACGGTGATAGTCCCGTAGACGAAAACCAATACAAACTTCTGTTGTTGCTCTTGAGTACCATAGGACCAGCGAAATCTTATGGGAATCCGGCAGTCCTACTAAAAATAGGCTGTTCGTTTTCTGATTTATCAGAAAGCGATCAGTTTATCTGCCAAGGCTAAATACTTTTTATGATCGATAGTGAACAAGTACCGTGAGGGAAAGGT
>CAZBCK010000019.1:0-19026 GCA_964490635.1 uncultured Candidatus Saccharibacteria bacterium
CTCAATAAACAATGATTTTCGTATAATTTTTTTAATTTGCAAAAGTGAAATTATTAAAACAAGTTAGTATAAATTAAATCCTTTATCGCCCCGCCGTTCGTAAACAGCGAGACTAAAAAGATTCAAATTAGAGAATCTTAGTTTTCGTCAGTATCGTTATACCAAACTAAACTGGTTTCCCAAAGGAAATTAGACATACAAGTTGGCCATGGAGAAATACCTCCCCACTCCATTCCTGGATTTTTCCAGTTTTCTGCTGGTACTAACCATGCTTTTACACCCATCATATCTTTGTTAATTTCTGTGCTTCCAGTAAGAGTTAAATCTCCGTCACCATTTGTTGTCCCTCTTGCAATTTCTGTATCTACATCGAAGCCAGCACCATTAGCTTTCATACCAATAGCTAAAACATAAGCTTTATCTGCCGATGGAGCTCTTCCAGAGAAAGAATAAACAAATTCAGGACCATTAGTTTCATATTTTAATGTTCCCACAAAACCATCTGTTGAATTAATTATCCATTCATCGCCAACTTTAGTTTTATTCTCAAGAGTAACAGTTGCTACTCCATCTTCTCCTGTTAATTGCTCGCCTAAAATTTCCATATCAAATTTTAAACCATCACCTTGATATTCATTTCTGGCATTAGCGTTAAAGTGATAACTTTGAGTTACCAGCATATGACCGCCAACTGGAATCATTCCTAATTTGACAAAATTAGTAGCAGTATTGTTATCGCCATAAACCTCTGTTAAACTTTTATCACCATTGCCGTCAACAGCATAAATTGTCTGATACCAAGTTGGTTCAACTCCTTCATCATTAGTCGCGTAAACCTTCACTGATAGATCATAAAGAATTTGAGTTTCAACATCGTCTTTTGGAGTTCCTGCTTCCGCTACACACTCAGGTTCTGAAGATGTGTAATAATCATAAGGCGTTCCTCCTGTTGTGCCGACACAGTGATAACCACTTGGATTAGAATCAGTTGGTTTAAAATTATACAAACTCTTAGAAACATCAACTGGGTTTTGTCCAACATTGTTAATCTTGAAATTGATATATCCAACTTCACCCGGCTTTAAATCGCCGATGTTAAAATTCTTCTCAAAAGGATTGTCTCCATCAATGTCAATATCAATTGTTCCCGCTGTGAAAGTATTACCTACGCTTGTTTCAGTATCACTAAAGAAAGAGCTAGTGGCATAAACACCAATAGCCGCAACAAAAGCGATCATTGCCAAGCTTTTTGCAATTTTCATCATAAATTTTATTATTAATTATTTATTTATTTATTTAACTTTTTTATAGTTACCCACTTTTTTTTCACCTCCTAAAATAGACAACTTCGACCTTTTAGATTATATAAAACTCACACACCCACACGCCCACACGCTCGGAGTGTTGAACGAGCGATAGCGGAGTTCAACTGAAATATCACCATTCTCCCGCTTTCAATAGAACTCCGCTATCGCTCGGGATTTTTACATTCCGCAACATAGATAAAACTGAAACGCATAAGTCCTAAACATACAAAAAACCCGCAATAAATGCGAGGTTCTTATTGAAAATAATAAAACGAAGTAAAAACGCGCCAAGATATACCAAAAACACCTCCTCTTTGGTGCTTTGCCTTGTTTTTCATCTGGCAACCAACCATAATAGATTTCACCCTAAAATTTATTCCTTTTAATATAGAAAGAATACTACACAATATCGCTACTGTCAAGATTCAGAACAGGATTACAGAGTATTAAAATTTTTGGAGTGTTGAATTTTTTGGAGTGTTGAACGAGCGATAGCGGAGTTCAACTGAAATATCACCATTCTCCCGCTTTCAGCAGAACTCCGCTACCGCTCGTTCTACACTCCGGGATTTTTACATTCTCCGGGATTTTTCTACACTCCGGATTATTTATTGTTACGCTTCAATGGCTGAGCTAATTTTATGATCTTCAAGAATTTTATACAGATCCTGGCGCGCCAGCTTTTCAAAGTCACTCCTGATCTGTTCAATCTTATCCAGATCTATGGAAGAAGCATCACCGTATATTTTGCTTTTCAACGGATCGGTTCCGGAAGGTCTGAAATCAAATTCGCTCACGACGGGAACACATCCGTTCATTTCCTTAAACTCCATCAGCACGCCCTCCGGTCTCTTTTCCCCTTTCGCCAATAACTCTTCGGTCAACATAATTCTGTCCAGACATTTCCAGATATTTTTATAAGAAGGCATAACCTCCGAAAGTATCGCAGAAGCCTTCTCTTTTGCAATCTGTTTTTCCCCGACAGCTTTTGCTATGGAAAAAAAGAAATTGTTGAAATTCGCTTTAACCGCGCCCGCTTTTTTCATTTCAGCCCGTTGCCTGTCGTGATCCATCTGCGCTATCACTCCCTGAGGAAGACCATGAAGAATATCCAGCCTAAAATCTATTTTAGAGGACAACTTGTATTTTTTGAAAAAACTGTCAAGAGAATTTATGACAAGATAGTTTTTGCTGTTTTCCAGATACAACTTTGAGGAATAGATAAGTTCCGATACCAACGAATCAGCGGCGCTTTTTTCAGGCATTGCTATTGTTTTTTCTCCCAATATATTATTACAGACCTTATTCATTCCGGCAACTCTGCCTCCGCTTTCTTCTTCTTTGCAATGCACGCGAAGTTGCTTTTTTTTGTCCATAGTAATTTTATTCCCAAGCTGATCTTTGAAGGTTAACTCCGGCTTGTCCGAATAGAAATACCAATTCTCTATTTCCCTTTGAATACTTGTTAAATTCTTGAACCCGACAAGAGTGACCACTTTCTTCATCTGCTTGACCGAGTCGGCAAATTCGCTCCATGCTCTCCAGGAAACATAAGTGATTATATAGAACGAGGTGTAATCGTCCCAAATGCCTTCGCCTTTCATCAGCTCATAGTCAATGATATCCAAACATAGAAAAATTTTATTCGGGCTTGGAGCAGCAAGGATTTTGTCGTCATCCAGTTCATAATAACCGATCCCATAATTATCAAGCAAAGGAGAATCGTCTTTTTTCATAATTTGTTTCAGGACAAATCGGTCCGAATCCGGGTCGCATTCATATATTTTTGTGTCCTCTGGTTTGCCTTTCAACAATTCAAAATACGGAATTGTTTTTGCCACTTCCGGTATCGTCGTATCAATACCCAAATGTTCCACGCTATACATATCTTCGTTCGTTTCTTTATCTTTTGATCTAACGACCAAATAACCGACATCAAAAAATTGGCTTTCTTTCTCATAGAGCCATTCAAAAACGCTTTCATTTATTCCCAGTTCTTTCAAGATCGGCTTTAATGTTCCGGCAGTGCTTCCGTTCAACGCGTTGACAATTATTTTATGTCCGTTGGAAACGGCTTTATTGATAATATCAATCTCGCTTTTCGTGGCGTTCAGCGTAGAAACATATAGCTTAGCCATCCTGTCGTATGATAATGTCTTCAAAATATTCGGGTGATGCGCCTCCGACATTTTAAGTTTATATTCTCTCTTATTTTTGTATATGTCGTCATTGATAATTCTATTCAGTATCTCTCTATAATTTTCATATACATCCGGCAGTATTTGAGATCCGTCCGGAGCCAATACCTTTCTCCCGCACAAATAATTTGAAGAGTGGCTTGAAGTATAATAGGTAGCTCCCGTAGCGCCAAGCAAATAACACAAGTATGAAAACATATAGATCGTTGTCGTGTCACTATATTCCCGGAGAGTTATGACCTTAATTCCGTTTCGCGCCAAAATTCTTGTTTCCATTTCCACAAATTTCGCGGTATGAGGTCTGACTTCCCCTCCAACAAGTTTGACGGGATTATTTTTAACAAACGGAATTATATCTTCCAGCTTCAGCTCATAAATGCTCTCAATTATTTCCATATTCCGGCTGTTCAAATTTTTTCTTATTGTCCGGCAAAAATCGTCCGGGTTGATATTCTCCAACTTTTTTTGAGTTTCTTTGTGAATCTTTTTAATAAATTCAGCTTCGGCTTGTATCAGAACAGCCAAAAACATATCATTGTACATTTTTTGCGGATTTTGGCTGTGGAGAATATCCACAAAAGCGCGTATGCCCGCAGTGGAATTTTGCGATTTTTCCAAAAAATCGTTCAGATGTTTTCTCAAATTATACCGGTCCGCAATTTCTGAATTAATTATAAACTCTTGTTTGTCTTTATTATCCAAATTAAAAATAGGCTTGATATCCGAATGTTTATTTTTATATTTAACCCAGTTATCTTCATAATCCCGCAACAGTTTTTCTTTTAATTCCGGCTGATGTTTTTGGATAATTCTCCAGTCTTCTTTTTCCTGCGAATCATACAAATTTTTAAGTTCCCTTTGAGTAAGAATTTTCATTTTAGTTTTTTAATAAATTTTTACCTCACTTTGGAGTATAGAACGAGCGATAGCAAATTTCTATTTGAAAGCGGAAATTAAATGTTTTTTTAAGTCAAACTCCGCTATCGCTCGTTTGACGCTCCAAACAAACAAGTCTTAACATTGCTAACAATATCTTTTGCTTCATTTAAATTTTTAACGGTATAGTCAGCCAGTTTTGATTCTGTCATTATATCAACGCCTTGCGGTCTCTTCATCTTCATCGTTATAATTTCAGGAAATTTGTTTTTTATATTGTCAATTTGGCTTGTTTTGTCATCTATAAAAAAGATTTTTTCTCCTTCGCACTTTTCAAAGATAGGATTTATATCTTCCGCTTTATCTCCCGAAGTAATAATTATATTTTCAAAAAATTCCGTTATTTTTGAATTGTTAATTTTAATCTTCTGCGTCGCTGTTGTAGCAAAAGAAAGAAGGATTAAATCTTTTTTATTATAGCTCTTGGCGAAACTAAAAAAATCAGGATAAATAAAATCCTCAGAATTATCTAATATCAAATTTATTTCTTGCGCAGCTTTTATTTTATCAAACGGTTTAATTTCATTCAACAAATTAATTATTATTTCGGGGTTAAAATCTCCCGCCTTTTCTTTACATCCGACATAAACATCCCAAAACTGTCTCTCTTGAAAACCCAAACTACTAAAAATAGCGCAAACATTATGTATTAGCTTATATGTATTAAAAATCGTATCGTCAAAATCAAGAATTATTTTCATTGGATTTTAATCTTTATTTTTTCAGATAAATGTTCTGGGATATTGGTGACGGGCACCTCCAAAGGTGCCCGTCACCTTGGATGTAGGGTGATTTATTTTTCACTATTCAAATAAATACTTTGTGTTGGGAAAGGAATCAAAATTCCTTCTTCGCTGAATTTGTTATACACCTCTTCGTTTATTTTTGTCTTTGCGGCAAATTGATGTCCGGGGCTGTCAACCCACAAGATAATAAGAAATTCCAAGGCGTAATCTCCCAAACTTAAAAAGTAGACTGAAGGCGCCGGGTTTTTCTCAACTCCCTCTATTTTATTCGCAATATCCAAAAGCGTTTCCCTAACTTTTTTAATATCCGATCCATAGGATACATTTATATGTATCTTCGCTTTAATTTTTGACTCCGGCTGATTGTAATTGATAATTTTTGAATTCGCGATTATGCTGTTCGGAATAACAACAACTGTCTCGTCAAATGTCTTAACACGGGTTGATCTTATCCCTATTTCCAAAACATCGCCAATTTCTCCACTATCCAATTGAATACGATCATTGACTTTAAACGGTCGGTCAAAATACATGGAAATTCCGCCGAATAAATGCGACAGCGTATCTTTTGCCGCAAAAGCAATTACGAATCCGGCAATACCGGCGGAAGCCAGAAGCGGAGTGATGTCTATGTCCCAGATGCTGAAAATAAACATTATCCCGGCAAAGAAAATAATGATACTGCTTAATTTTTTAAACAACGGCATTAATTCATCGTCCAAAGTTGATTTTGTCTGAGCGGCAAATTTAAACCCGAATTCGTCAATGATTATTCTGACCAGCCTCGCAATTGTGTAGATCCAGATAATCGCCGCGACAGTTTTGAGAATTTTCGCAAAATCAGCTTCGTATTTTGCAAGAGCCGCAATATAAATAAACGACTGATAAGTACCAAGAAGAACAACGGAATAAAATATCGGCATATTCAGTATTTTCATCATTTCATCATCAGCGTTAGTTTTCGTCTTCTTCGTAAAAACAACAAAAACTTTGTTAAATAAAAAATTTACAATCTGCGCGGCGACAAAAGACAGAACGAGAATGAACATTGCGACAAGATACGAAGCTATCGTTATTCCCGTATATGTCCCCAGCACCTGATTAATTTGGTTAAAATAGTCAATCATATTTTTTGTTAAATTATTATGATTTTATTATAGCAGAAATGTTTGATGATAGAAAGAAAAGGAAATTGATAGAAAAGGGAAATTACTTGTTTTATTTCAATAATCTTGCTTGTCATTCCCGCGCAGGCGGGAATCATACAGATGAAGTCGGGATCTAATCCCCATTGCTCTAAACAAAATTTTAGGCTATACTATCTATGTTAAACGGATTAAATTTCACAATTTATGACTAAGAAAAGACGGAAGAAAAAAAGTTATAATGAGTCAAGATTCAGATTTCCCGAGTTTGAAATAGGCGATGGGATTAGAAAAGACGCATTTGGCATCTTTCTTTTTGCCATAGCATTGATCAGTATTTTGAGCTTTGTGGATCTGGCAGGAGGGCTTGGAGAAAAAATAGACGCGTTTGCAAAATTATCGTTTGGAATTGGCGCTTTCTTATTCCCAATCGTCCTGATTTTTTTGGGATGGAAAATGATCAAATCAGAAAATATTATTGAAAGCAGAACTTCATTTGCCGGGGCTGCGATGATCTTTGTATTTTTTCTTTCTCTTGTTCATATTTTTCACGCTCCTGAAACAATGTTTGAAATCGCCAAAACGGGAAAGGGCGGCGGATTTCTGGGCGCGACCATCGCCTGGGTTCTGTCATCTTTAATTGGAAAATGGGGAGGATTAGTTGTGATTCTGGCACTGATCTTAATATCATTTTTGTTGACCTTTAATATCTCGTTTATAGAATTAATTGAAAAAATTAAACCGAAAAAGACAAACAAGGAAAATAAAGAAGATAATACAGAAGAAGACGAAAAAGAAATTGACGATATTAAGATCAACATCGCCGGACAGAGAAAAGAAAAACAAGGAATTCTTTCTATGCTTTCCGGCAAGATTGGAAAAAACAAAAAGCAGCCGGAGTTTTCCGTCAAGGCAATAGACGAAAACGATAATCCGGAAAACGAAGAAGAGATAGAGAAAGATAAAGAAGATTTTGACGATAATGAAGACTACAAGGAGCTCGGTATTGAAAATAAAAACACAAAGCAAGAAAATAGAAATATAAATTGGGAAATGCCACCGTTAAGTCTTCTGGACAGATACGATAAAGAACCAACTAGCGGGGACATCAAAGCAAATTCAAATATCATCAAGAGAACACTTGCCGATTTTGGCGTTCAGGTTGAAATGGGCGAAGTAAATGTTGGTCCAACCGTCACTCAGTATACTTTGAAACCCGCAGTGGGAATAAAACTGAGCAGAATAACAACGCTCAACAATGATCTCGCGCTTGCTTTGGCGGCGCGTTCAATACGAATAGAAGCTCCCATTCCGGGAAAATCTTATGCGGGAATAGAAATACCAAACCAGTCAATTGCAATGGTGCGGCTGAAAAATATAATAAATTCAAATGAGTTTGAAAACAGAAAATCAGATTTGAACATTATTTTAGGACGGGATGTCGCCGGAAAAGCGATTCTGGCAAATCTCGCAAAAATGCCCCACCTGATGATCGCCGGTTCAACCGGAAGCGGAAAAACGGTTTGTATTAATACTTTGATCACGGGACTTCTTTATCAAAATTCTCCGGAAGATCTGAAATTTATTATGGTTGATCCGAAAAGAGTTGAACTTACCTCATATAATGATATTCCTCACTTGCTAACACCGGTGATCACAGATCCAGACAAAGCAATAAATTCACTGAAATGGTCAATCTCGGAAATGGAAAAAAGATATGAGCTTTTAAGTCATATCGGCTGTCGAAATATAGAATCGTATAATTCCGCGGTTAGGACAAAATATAAACAAAGAGAAATATTACCTTATATAATTATTATTATTGACGAACTTGCCGATCTGATGGCAACTCATGGCAGAGAAATGGAGGCGGCAGTCGTCCGTCTGGCGCAAATGGCAAGAGCGATTGGAATTCATCTTGTTCTTTCAACACAAAGACCTTCCATTGAAGTGATCACCGGACTGATCAAGGCGAATATCACAACAAGAATCGCTTTTCAGGTTGCCAGTCAGATTGATTCGCGAACCATTCTTGATCAGTCCGGCGCGGAAAAACTTCTGGGTAGCGGGGATATGCTTTATTTGTCTGGTGATTCAAATAAACCGAAAAGAATTCAGGGAGTGTTTATTTCAGAAGAGGAAACCAGAAAAGTAACAAATTTTCTAAAGAACCAAAAAAGTGAGAACGCTGAATATGATGAAGAAATTACAGAGAATAAAAAATCATCGTCTCTGGAATTTTCTGATAATGACGGTGAGATGGAAGATGATCTATATAACGATGCGCTGGAAGTTATTAGAGAAGCCGGCAAAGCATCCGCTTCCTTGTTGCAAAGACGCCTTCGTGTCGGTTATGCCCGCGCCGCGCGCTTGCTCGACATAATGGAAGACAAAGGAATAATCGGTCCCGCCGACGGAGCAAAACCAAGAGAGGTTTATAAGGATGATTTTGAAGAAGAGGAAAATTAAGATATTGGATATTTGGAAGATTCGCTAGTTCCAAGCACAACTTCAAACCAGCAAATACATAAGTTTTATAAACACCAACCATGATCTTAAATAAATTTAAAACAAAGAAAGTGGAAACTGTTTTAACTGCGGGCGAATGTTTGAAGAGAAAAAGAGAAGGGCTGAATATTTCCATTAGAGACACAAGCGAAAAACTTAAAATAAAGATCAGCTATCTTGAAAATCTTGAAGAAAGCAATTACAAAAAACTACCGCCCGATGTTTATGTAAAAGGATTTATCAAAAGTTACGCGCAACTTGTCGGACTAAATCCGGAAAAAATGGTTGACATCTATAGCCGCGAAAAAAATATTGAGAACAAAATTGAAAAAAAATATCGGAAAAAAGAGCTTTATACAAAAAAACTCACAACACAAAACTTTGCCATAATAACGCCAAAAATTATAACCGCTTTTTTCAGTTTGCTCATTCTGTTCATAGTCGGATATTATCTTTGGTATCAAATAGACTCGTTTAATTCGGCTCCCTACCTTTTCATTTCAAGCCCTTATGAAAATTATATTGTGGATAATCCGAATATAACCATTAAGGGAGAAACAGAGAAAGAAGTAGCTGTTAGAATAAACGGGCAAGATATTTTTGTTGACCAAAACGGATATTTTGAAGAAGATATTCTTCTCCAGCCGGGAAAAAATGTTTTTGTCATAGAAGCAGCCAATAGATTTAGCGGAACGACAAAAGAAGTAAGAGATATAATTTATGAAAAAAATCCCGAAGAAGTTTTAGTTGATATCAAAAATGACGGAGAAGAAAAAGACAATGGCAGTACCGGCGAGATTGATCCGGAGAAAGAAATGGAATATGACATTGAAGTTATCGGACCATAAATTATCCGAATATTCCATTGTTTGAAAAAACAATCTCTTTGCCAAGCCGCGTAATTCTAAATCGAAAGAATTTTTCAAAAAGATAAACTTGGAAAAAATGAGGCAGAGAGAGATGAGATAATCAGGAAATTTCTTTTAAATTTCCTTCATGCCATCTGTTTCTCTCTCTGGCGAACTAAAACCGGACAGGAAACAGATTTTGTTATCAAGCGAGATAATAATTTAATTCCGGTTGAAGTCAAAGGCGGAAACGAAAAGTCCATCCCTTCCGGTCTAAAATCTTTTATTAGACAATATCATCCGCAAAAAGCTTTCGTTCTAAATTGGTCTATTGTCCAAGAACTGGAATACCAAAACTGCGCTGTTAAATTCCGTCCGCTTTGGTCTGCGGATAGAATTTAGATTTATTATTTTTTAGTTTTTCAAAGAACAAACACATATTTTCTTTTCACCCCGCAATTTTCATTGTGGAGTGGAAAAAAAGAAAAAGGGGGTTGGTCTCTCAATGGTGACTCTGCAGTTGCCTGCGCAGAGCTTCCATTGAGTCAACAAGTGGCTGACTCAACGCGGAGGCTGGCGTTCCGATATGCCATCCTCCATCTTGCCGCGACAGCCCGATGTAGCCACGGTTTCCCGAGACCGTAATAAAATCTGGTCTTCTATAACAGACCTCTAACTTCAGGTCTGTTATTCGTATAGAGAAATTCGTTTCTCCATACGAATTCGGCGGCAATTCGCCAAATTTGATGGCGTCAAACAACTTGTCTGACATCCACCATTTCCGTCCGGATGACGGAATTTCTACGACATCTGCCAGACTCATTTTTTTTTCTGTTTGATTTTTATTCATAATATTCACCAAACCATCTACCAAAATAAAATTTGACAAACAGTTTGGTGAAATTATGACATTTCGGATCACAGAGATTTAAGAGCTTTATATTTTCCTTCCCCTTTTTCAATGTGCAATACCTTTCGCCGTATTTTCAAAACACAGCTCAAGGATTTTAGACTCTCAAGATTTTCTTGAGGGCTTTTCTAAATTTACCTTTTTTTATTATTCGGAGTCCTTGCGAAAGCAAGGGAGAAATATCGTAAAGCATTGTTTACATAAAAATTCTTTGATATTTCACTGCCTGACTTTCGTCAGGGCTCCATTACCGGTTTTTTCAAAAAGATAAACTTGGAAAAATTGAGAGAGATAGTAGAGAATTTCTTCTCCTTTCTCAGTGTTTTCCACACCGATGATGCCGAATATCTCATCGGTGCGTCTTCCAGCTCCGTCCGCCCAGTAGCCGACTTCTTCGCCACTGGGATCTTTGAGGGTTATTTCCTCAAATGTATCAGTAAGGAAAGCACTCCAATTTTCAAGTCTCCATCCCTTTTCAAAAAGGAACAGAGCATCTTGGAAAGTCTCCTTGTCAAATCTCTCTTCGAGATCTTGCACTAGAAATCTCAGGTTCCGAATATCTCTCTTAAGATTTCGGATTAACTCTTTCATTCTTTTATTCATGATTATCCTCCTCCGCATTTTGCGTTATATAAATACAGCGCAGTTAGCAAAGAAAAAGATGATTGGAAAATCCCACTAGCCCCCTTTTACAAAGGGGGAATTTATTTTTCCCAACCAATTTTCTCTCCGCTATAATTTTCTTTCAAAGAACAAATTCATATCCCTCCTTCAAACCCATCTTTTTGAGAGGCGAGTTTGAAAAAAAGAAAAAAAAGGGGTAGGTCGCCCAGTCGCTGATTTGTGCTTTTATAAAGAGTGCGGGAAATTGAAAAGTTTTTTCAATTTCCGCGCACTTCTTATAATATACATATGTTTGAACGAGAGTTTGAACAAAGATTATTTCTCTCTCTTCTTTTTAAATTATCTTTATTTTTTCAATGTTCTATCCTTTTTCATCTTGACCCCGTATTATATCATAGATTTAGAAACCTGTCAAACCCCCGTGATAAGTTATTTATTTGGCTATTGTTTTATCCTTTATATTAAATAAATAAGCTATATTGCAAATATAGTTTATCCATCATCTTCTTGTGACAACTAAATAAATAATTTTCGGATATTTGTTTTAAATTGTTTAATTGATTTTTTATAATAAGGATGATAAAATATAATTAGTGAAAAGATGTCCTAAGTATTTATATGTTTTTAATTTTCTAATAAAAAATAATATGGCGAAAGAAGAAAGCGTTAAAAAAAAGGAGGGGAATAAAACAGAGGAAAAATCAAAAAAAGAAAAACTGATAGACGAAACACTGGACGAAATAAGAAATAAGTTTGGAGAAGGTTCTATTATGAAACTTGGCGAGGCAAAAGCATTGGATATTGAATTTACTCCAACCGGATCAATGTCGCTGGATATTGCTTTGGGAGGAGGAATTCCAATGGGAAGAATTATAGAGATCTACGGTCCGGAATCAAGCGGTAAAACAACTTTGTCTTTGCATGTTGTTTCAGAGCTGCAGAAAAAAGGAGGTGTTGCCGCATTTGTTGACGCGGAACATGCTCTTGACCCAGAATACGCAAAAAAAATCGGCGTTAAAACAAACAACCTTATTATTTCCCAGCCAGATAGCGGAGAACAAGCATTGGAAATCGTAGAAACACTGGTTCGATCAAATGCGGTTGATTTGATCGTCGTTGATTCGGTGGCGGCGCTGACTCCCAGAAAAGAAATAGAAGGAGAAATGGGCGATTCGCATATGGGGCTTCAAGCGCGATTAATGAGCCAGGCGTTAAGAAAGCTCACCAGCATTGTTCATAAATCAAACACAACAATTATTTTCATCAATCAAATTAGAATGAAAATCGGGATCGTTTTCGGCAATCCTGAAACAACGACCGGAGGAAAAGCGCTTAAATTCTATTCTTCAGTAAGAATCGAGGTGCGAAAATCAGCAAAGATAAAGCAAGGTGAAGATATTATTGGCAATAGAGTGAAAGCAAAAGTTGTTAAAAATAAAGTTGCTCCTCCATTCAAAACAGCTGAGTTTGACATTATGTATAATGAAGGAATTGCTTATTACGGCGATGTGCTTAATACCGGAGTTAAATACGGTGTAGTAAAAAAAGGCGGAGCTTGGTATAATTATAAAGACCAAAAACTCGGACAGGGCCATGAGGCAAGCAGAAAATTCCTGAAAGAAAATCCAAAGATCACGAACGAGATCGTCGCTAAAATTAAAGCTGCCATTAAGGAAACGGAAAAGAGTTTATAGTTATTAAATTTTTCACAGTGCGAACAACTGCCATAAACAAAAAGGATATATCGTTGACTCCAGTCAGGAGACTGGAGTCAACGATAACAACCGTCAATTTTTGCACTACAATATGCTAAATTCTATTCAACGACATAAATTCTACTCATCACATCCCCCTGCTCTATCCTTCTCACTACTTCCATTCCTTCAATTACTTTTCCAAAAACAGTATGCTTTCCATCAAGATGCGGCTGGGATTTTTCGGTGACTATGAAAAACTGACTGCCGTTCGTGTTTGGTCCGGAATTTGCCATCGCCAGAACTCCGACTTCCATTTTATGCGAACTTAAATTATAGTCATATTCATATCCGCCCGCTTCATATCTTTCTATTGTTGTTTCGTCCAGCCCCAAAGATATCGGGTTTATCTCGTCTTCAAATTTATAGCCCGGTCCGCCGGTTCCGTCATTGGACGGATCATCGTCCTTGCTTAACGGATCGCCTCCCTGAATCATAAAATCAGAAATTACTCTGTGAAATTTTGTCCCGTCATAAAAATTCTCGTTTGCCAATTTCACAAAATTTTCCACCGTCTTCGGCGCATCACTCGTAAACAATTCCAGCTTTATGTTTCCCCTGTTCGTTTCAATCATCACAACTTTATTAGCTCCATTATTCTGAATATCAGCAGAGTCATCCTGCGGATTATTATTATTCCCCTCTTGAGAGGGGTTAGGGGTGTGTTCATTTTCCTCGTTATTCTCACTGGCTTCCTCGCTGGCTCCAGTCTCCTGACTGGAGTCTTCTTGCGGATTATCACTATCGCTATTATCCACATTAACAACTTTGCTACTTTCAATGTTTTTATTTTTATTCATTGCAATATTTATTTGATAAGCCGCGAAAACAAACAGCACTAAAAAAATAATACTTATCGCTGTTTTTTTCCTATTTTCTTTTTTGTCTGTTATTTCTCTTTTTCTTTCCAGTTTTCTCCGCAATTTTAGTAATTTTTTTCTACCCATGGTTTTTTATTAAGATTATTGATTAAGTAAGCATTTTTCTAAAATATTTAAAGTTAAAAAGAAGCATCATTATTTTAAATCCAAGATTTGGTAAAAGATTATTAAAAAAACTGGATAATTTAAGAAAGTTTTCCTGATCTTTTTTAATTTTTAAAATCCTGGAGATTTCAGGACAATCATATCGTGGGTTAATAATTTTTTTAGCCACTTCTTTGCCAGAGATCATCGCAAAATAAATCCCCTCTCCTGTTAATCCTGAAACAAATCCTCCCGCATCTCCGACTAAGAACCTATTACCAAACTGGTACCCCTGATAATCAAAATTAATTGGAAAACTTTCTATTTTAAGTCCATCTGTTTTGATCCGGCGATCTTTCAGCCATTTTTCAAAAACGCTTTTTAAATTAAAAGAGTTATTGCGAACATTTTGCGGATAATAACCACAGCCAATTATCGCATAATCTTTATGCGGGAAGATCCAAAAGTAACCATTAAGAATTTTACTGTCAAAAAAATATTCCATTTCTTTAAATTTCTGAATATTTTGCGGAATGGTATACTGCAAAGTGCTAAGTATTTTTCCGGTTTTTATTCCCAGCAACCTTCTTACCGTTGAATTGCTTCCATCCGCTCCAACCAGATAATTATATTTTATTTCCTGTCCGTTGGCAACTATTGAATTCTCCTTGATCTCTTTTACTCTTATTCTCATTTCTATCTCTGCCCCGTTCTTTATCGCCTTCTTCAACATAATTCTTCCTAATTTACCGCGATCAATGGTCGCTATGAGAGGATCATGACCAACTGACTTTTTATATGTCTTTAAAAAGTAAAGTTTAATTGAATAAAAAATTTTGTCAACATCTTGCAAAAATAAAAGTTTTTCTTCTTTCACTTTTGTTGTCAATCCGCCGGCGCAAATTTTTGGTCCAACCTCGCTATTTTTCTCCAAAATCAAAACGGACTTGCCGCCTTTCGCCAAGACTTCCGCGCAACTCAACCCCGCGGGACCGGCGCCGACAATAATTACATCATATTTATTTTTCATTTTTACTAAAATTAAATTGATTAAAAATTACTCTATTTTTTGTAATTTATCACCTCACTGGAAGAATGAGAAAGTCCTAAAATTAAAAATCCGCCAAAACAAAGTAGAAAAAATCATTTTTCTTCTTCTTTCTTTTTTCTCCTCTCTTCCTTAATTTCTTTGATCATTATCTTAATCGCCTTGATCGGCAACCAAATTGGCATAAATAAATTTAAAAAAATCTCAACTATCCCTTCCCCCTCTTTTTTTAATCTTATCATAATTAGTGTTTAATAATAAATTATATAACTTATTTACATTCCACAAAATACAAATATTCAACAGCTTTTTATCCGCTTTGTAGTTTCTATTTTTATCTGCTTTAAAACGATTATATTTTTTTGTAAAATATCTATACTTTCCCCGCATACTCATAATTTCTTTCATCCAGATGAGATATAAACAACGCTGGACAATCTAACAGATAATTCTATAAATCCTTTTTTTCAATCTTAAACACATCTCCTCTCTTGATCTCCCCTTTCAAAAACTTAGTGGCGATAAAGTTTTCAACTCTCTCTTGGATGGTTCTCTGCAAAAATCTTGCTCCGTATTCCGCGCTGTAGCCAAGATTAGCTATTTTTTCCAGCGCTTCTGGAGAAATTTCTATTTTAATCCCCTGCGCTTTATCCAATCTCTTTGCCAAATTATTTATTTGCAATTTCGCAATTGCTATCACATCCTGTCTTGAAAGTGATCTGAAAACAACTCTTGCCGTGAAACGATTCAAAAATTCCGGCGCGAAACTTTTCAGAAGATACGGCTCCAACAATTGAAGTATTCTATCGTTGCTACTATCACTTTCTTTAACGACTATCTTGCTGATTACTTTTGAACCGGCGTTTGAAGTAGCGATTATAATCGTATTTGTAAAATCAACCGTTCTGCCAAAATTATCCGTCAGCCGCCCATCGTCAAAAACCTGCAAAAACAGATTTAACACATTTTTATTCGCTTTCTCAAGCTCATCAAGTAAAAGAAGAGAAAACGGCTTTCTTTTTATAGCCTCTGTCAAAATACCCCCCGAACCGCCTTTAGACAGACCAGTGGAAGATCCAATCAATTTCTCCACACTGGAAATCGTCTGATACTCGCTCATATCAAGACGAACCATTGCATTTTCATCTCCATAATATGCTTCCGCCAACGCTTTGGCAAGTTCCGTTTTCCCAACTCCCGTCGGACCCAAAAACAGAAATGTTCCAATCGGTCTGTTATCATATTTCATTCCAACTCGCACTCTTCTAATCGCTGAGGAAATTGCCATTACTGCGTCGTGCTGACCGATAACCCTGCTGTGCAATTTTTCTTCCAGACTAAGAAGTTTTTCCGCTTCACTGGCATTTATGTCAATTAGCGGAATTCCCGTTTTTTCCGTAATGACTTTCATAACATCTTTGTCACGCAAAACACCGCCGGATCCCAGCCTTCTTACTTCCACCGCTGTTTCACTCAAAAGATCTATCGCTTTTCCCGGTAGAAGACGATCCGTGATATATCTCTTGGAGAGTTCCGTCGCTTTTTTAATCGCGCCGTAAGTCATTATAATCCCTTCTCTCGCTTCAATGAATTTTGAATGCACCGCCAGAACTTCCATCGTTTTTTCCTCGTCAAGCTCTTCTATTTTCACCATATCAAAATTGTTCGCAAAATCAGACCGCGGTTCAATATATTTGTGATAATTTCGATAATCGGTTGATCCAATAACTTGAAATATTCCCTGTGAAAGAATCGGAGAAAGAACTTTTGAGGCATCAAACCCCTCTCCGCTTCCCGCCGCCGCCATATTGTGAATATTTGGAATATATAAAATTATATTTCCGCTTTTTCCCATATCTTCCAAAAGTTGTCTGATCCGCAATTCCAGATCCCCGCCCGCTCTCGCGCCGGAAACAAGCGCGCCAATATCCAAAACCACCAACCGTTTGTCTTGCAAAGACGGGAACACTCTGTCTTTTATTATTCTGTTGGCAAGTTCTTTCACAATCGTCGTTCTTCCCACTCCTTCTTCGCCAATTAAAAGAGCATTGTTCTTGCTTGTTCTTTCCAAAATTCTCATCAGATTGTCAATTTCACTTTTCCGATCAACAACATATCCTGTCAGTCCCGCTCTGGCTTGATCTGTCATATCATAACTAAACCTGTCAAGTTCGGGAGTTACCCTTGCCGTCCATGCTCTATTCATCACAGTGTGCTGAATCTTTCTCGGCTTTTTTAATCGCACTCTTGCGCCAGACCAGCTCTTTACCCATAAAACCGTGTTTCTCGCGTCTTCTATTTTTATATTCCTGTCTTTGAAGTACTTTTCAAATAATTTATCGCGAATAAGAGCCAAGAACAAACTCTCAGGACAAATTTTATTCAATCCGACAATTAAAGTCTCTTCAAACGCCAAAATAATTATTCTTTCCAGCTCGGGACTTAGAACTGTTCCTCTCAAAATCCCATCCTGATTATAATAATCATTTTTCGGCAAGTTATTTATCATTTCATTGGTATCATTTGAGAATTGCTTAGCGTTAATTTCAAGCCGCTTTAAGAGAATGCTTGTTTTACTATCACTGGAAATTATTTTTGCCAGATGACACGGAGACGGTGCTTGTCCCTGGCTATGTGCCAGATCCAAAGCTGACAGCAGAATATTCTCTGCGGAAGGAGAAGTATAGTTCGCAATATTAACCGGTTTTTCCTGTCCTTTTGCCTTACTATCATAGAAAATTCTAAATTTTGGAGATGCCGAATCAATTTCTTTTTCTGACGCGTCTTTTATTTTGTAATAATAGTAAGCGTACACCATTCCGGAAATTGCCGTCCAAAACATCAAAGGTCCGGTTCCTTTCTTTTCAACCAGAACAAGCATTGCTTCCAAAAATCTATAAATAGTACTATAAAACATATAGAACCAAATTCCCATTGTTGATTCGGTTTCCACATAAGCAACATCTTTTTTAATAAGTGCCAGAAAATCCGGATTGTTTATAATTACAAAATAAATTCCATAGCCGAAAGTAACAAAGATCAAAAGATACAAAAAAAGAATTATTACTTTTGGCAGAATTTCAAAAAAAGATCGAAGCGTCGGTGAAATACCGGAAAGTTTTTTTCTCCAATAATATATCCCGTTTTTCCCAACGCGCAAAAAAACTCCCAAGCCCTGGCAGACGGAACAATCAGTTCCATTTTCAGTAACCCCCTCCCCGCGACACTGGGAACAAGTTATCAGTTCTATTGAGATTTTCTTTTTTTTCTTTTTCTTTTTTGGCATTTGAAAAAATTAAAGTCGTTTTTTATAACTCCACTTCTCGTTCTGTCATTCCCGCGCAGGCGGGAATCCAAACGCAATATCATCTTATTATTGCGGTTGAAATATCAAAAATATCATTTCTAATTTGTTTGCAAAACATTTGTTATAAAAATAATGTTTGATAAAACTTCACCTGGATTCCTGCCTCCGCAGGAATGACAAATCAGAAATAAAACAATTAATCACTAAAACACATAAACCAAATTCAAAAATACCATCAAGAAAGCCAGCGGAGGTAAAATTATCCAGATTAAATAGATAACAGTCACTATAAAGATTGAAGCCATCATAATAATAAACCCGATGAAAACACGACCCAATCTGAGAACCGGACCGATTACTCTCCCCATATAAGAATAATCACCGAAGATCGGCTGGAAAATAAGTTTTAGATTTATGATCACGCCAAGATCTTTTTCAATCTGCTTTAAAAAAGCGATCTCCTTGTTCCAAAAATCCTTTGAACTTTGAACATACCAAAAATAGAAGAACCTAACTGTTCCCTTTATCATTTTCACTGGTAAATTAGCAACATATTCCGCAATCATTTGGTTGATTTATTACTCTTCTGAATTATAACTTGTCATTGCGAGAAGCCCGAGCGAACGCAGTTCGCAAGAAGAAGACAACGAAGCAATCCCGTAATTAAACTCTTCACGCGTAGTTACGGGATTGCCGCGCTCCGTTCCGCTATCGCTCCACTTCGCTCGCA
>CAZBCK010000020.1:0-16886 GCA_964490635.1 uncultured Candidatus Saccharibacteria bacterium
TCAATTCCAACCAAACTAAAAAACCGTATTATCCAAAGTGATAACACGGTTTTTTGATATTGTAAATCCGAAGATTACAACTTTAGATCGTTGACTACATTTTCCACACTACTTTCTTCTTTCCTTGGTTCTTCTCTTCTCTCGCCTCTGGTGCTGCCTTCCGGCTCAATGATCTTGAAGTTAACTCGAGCATTGTTTTTTGCTCCGATAACTCTCAATAAAGTTCTGATTGACTTTGCGGTTGAACCTTGTCTCCCAATAACTTGACCCATGTCTTCTTGGTTAATTTTAAGGGAGATAAGAACACCCATTTCGTCAACAGTTCTTTCAAGCTGTACATCATCAGGATGATCTACGATAGCTCTGACTACGTATTCCACGAAGTCTTTGTCTTTTGTATCTTCTGTTGTCATTTCTGATTTTCCTCATTGGCTTTCAAATAAATCCATTCGCCTAAATAAGCAAGTTGAAATTATATGAAACCGATTAACTGATTTTCTTATTCTTTATAGAACGCGCAGTTAGTTTGACTTTCGACCTTTTATTCTGTTTGTTTGCCAAACAGAATAAATCTTATCAATTGCCAACTGCCTCATAATTATATAGCAATAGGTATCTTGCTGTCAATATGCCGACTATAAACATAACACTATAAAACCGCACTGTCATTCCCGCAAAGGCGGGAATTCACTGTTATGATAAGAGTACTTCTTACTTTTGTCGTATTTCTTAGCGTTATTTCATAATGTGTAGTCTATACATAACACTACTCTTTCGTTTTCATTTCATCTTTCTTTTCTTCTGTTTTCTCTTTCTCTACTTTTTTTGAATCATCATCTTTTTCCATTTTGTTTTCTTCTTTTTTTACAGTTTCATCTGTTTTTTTTGCCTCTTTTTTTACTTCTTCTTTCTTGTCTCCCTTTTTCTTTTTCGGTCTCCATGAGATCATTTTGTCTCCCTTAATAATCCCCGCGTCAATCAAAAAATTATGAACCGTAGCCGATGGTTTCGCGCCTTTTGAGATCCAGTATTCAATTCTTTCCCGTTTAAGGACTTTCTCCTTTGTGTGAGGATTATAGTGTCCTAATATTTCAATAAATTTCCCGGTTGGAGATCTGCGTCCGTCAGCAACAGTCACTCTAAATTGAGCTTTATTCTTTTTTCCAACACGACTTAATCTTATTCTAAGCATAATGCATTTCTTAAACTGATTAACGAATACTTTAATATGATAGATTATATTTTTGTTTATGTCAAATAATTGCGCAAGATTTGCATTTCACTTTTCTATGTCAAACAAAATAAAAAACCTGTTTTGATTAAACAGGTTTTTAGATAAATTGGTTTGTGATTTCTTTAAAATTTTGGAGTGAAAACATTTTTTAATTGTAAGTTAGTTTTTACAATAAGTTACCTAAGTTACCGTTCGTTTAAAGCAATTTCAATAACTTCCGGTGATACTCCAAAAGTTTTTGAGATTGGTTCTGCTAAATAAGAATATACCAATTTTTGATCAATACTATTAATAACATTTTTAAAATCTTTTAGTTTTTTATTTTTTCAAGTGCTAATCTGTTTCTTGGCACAAGTAAAAAATTAGCGAATATATTGGCTTGTGTTTCTAAAAATCCATATTGTTCGCCTGAAATTTCAATGACAAACTGATAAAATTTTTCAAGGGAAGTGATTTTGAAGCTGTTGTAAATCTCTTTGTGTAAAATAAAATGTCCGATTTCATGAGCCAAAGAAAATCTTAAACGATTTTGTATTCCATCTAAATATTTATTTCGGTCAACATAAATAGATTTCCAATCTGAGCTAATAAAGACATCACCTAAATCGGGTAGAGGAATAATGTCTATTTCTAATTTAAGATCTATTATTTTTTCTATATCAACAGGAACAGAATCGTTCCAAAATTTCTCTCTGAACAAATCAGCTTTTCTTTTTCTTTTTATTTTTTCCTTGTCTACAAACGGAATTTTAATGTCTGAATAATTCATAATTATAATTACGCGTTTCTAATTAATTCTATTAGCTGATCAATTTCTTCTTTGGTCGGTTTTTCATTGCGAAGAGTTCTGAAAAAAGCTGGCATACATTTCACGGCGTTCTTTTTGGATAAAATATCTTGCGGAATGATTCCTTGCGCTATTTCGGCTTTGTCAATAAATTCTTGAGATTCTTTTATTTTTTTAGACAACCCTAATATCTTTGCCCATTTGCGCAAAGTTTTTTCTTCTGACGGCGGAGATATTACTCCCCTTTCTATTTTACTCCAATTGCTCGGATCATAATTCGCTAATTTGCAAACTTCTCTCAAACTCAATTCTTTTTCAATTCTCAAGCGTTTTAAATCCTTCCCAAATTTTTTAAGATTACTCATTTTTATTCACCTCTCTTTCTATTTTTTTAGATATATTAAGTGTGGTATTATTTTACCACAGTTGTGAGTGGTGTCAAGGGAGATTTTTCTGGGTTGTAGTCGTAGGGGCAGACCTGCGTGTCTGCCCTGAGAATACGATAGATTTTATTTTGTCCCATATTAAGGATTGACACACAGGTCAACCCCTACGACGATTATTTCCCAATTTAAAACCTGCTTTGATTAGAGCAGGTTTTGTTATTGAATTGGTTTGTGAGTTTTTTGGTAAATAACCTAAAATAACATTTCGTTTTTATATTTCATCATATTTCGCATATTTTTTTTCTTTTAACCAATCTTCAAATTCTGTTTCAAAATCACCCAAAGCATAATCTTCATAATCATCTTCGTCAGCTTTCATTTTTTTTGTTTCCTTATAAAATTTATGGGCGAAATGTAATAATTGTTCGTATTTTTTTCACTCTCCCTCTTCCACATATATACAATAATAAGCCCAAAAAATAAAAAAGTTAAAATAAGCAACAATGTTTCCTCTCTACCATTTTTTATCAACAAATTACCTCCATATGCTATTAAAATTATTATCAAATTTAATATTATTATGCCTGTTATTCCTTCCTTGTTTTCTTTAATAAAGTTTCTCATATTTTTTAAATTTTATTAAACTTTCACAAAAAAGATCTCCCGTCAGCGGCAACCCTTTCGGATCGCCTAAATTGTACTCCAAACAAAAAGCCCGGAGGTTAGATTATTGAATTGTTACTCATTTTTCACCAACACAATATCATACCAAATAAAAAAATTTAAGTAGCGTAAATTACATTCCAGTGAACAAATAGAACAAGAAGAACATTATTGGCAATATAAGCTTAAAGCCAAAAAGTATAAATATTATTAGAAACAGCATCCCGTTTCTCTCCAGTGTCTCTCTAATATTATGCGCTGAGTATGGCAGAAAATGGAACAGTATTTTGGAACCGTCCAAAGGAGGAATGGGTACTAGATTAAAAATAGCCAAAAGTATATTATAAAGAACCACTATGCTAAAAAATGAAATGATACTTGAATCTATTTCAATTCCTTGGATTATCAGAACTCTAATTATAATTCCAAAAATCAAAGCAAGCAACAAATTTGAAGCAGGTCCGGCAAGCGCTACGAGCATTTCGCCATTTTTTTTATCTCTCAGATTATAAGGATTATAAGGCACCGGTTTTGCCCAGCCAATTATAAACCCCGTATTTGATATTAACAAAATGAGCGGAATAATAATTGATCCCATTAGATCAATGTGCGGAATAGGATTGAGAGTTAACCGTCCCATATGTCTTGCCGTCGGATCACCGAGATGGTCCGCCATCCAACCATGAGAAAACTCATGAATGACAATTGAAAAAATAAGAACAATGAAAGAAAAAACGTGTAATATTTCAAACATACTTGCCAAAATTAATTAATTAGACTATTATGTTATTAAATTGCTGTATTGCCAAATAGAACAATTTAATATAATAATTCTATCTTTATGAGCAGAACATGTCAAATTTGCGGCAGAGGAACAAGATTCAGCCAAACCCGCAGCCATTCCAATATTGCGACTAAAAAAAAGCAATATATAAACATTCAAAAGAAGATCGTTGACGGAGAAAAAATTAACATCTGTACTAAGTGCATTAAAACGATGGCGAAAAACAAAGATTAGAGGTTAAACTTGTTTAAGCCAGTTTTTCAAACCCCTCCTAACCTCCCCTTATCTAAGGGGAGGAACAATTGGAAAAGATCAACAACCTCTGAATGTTACTTTTTTATCTTCTCGCTACAACCAATCCCCAGATTTCTTTTGCTCCTGCTTTTTTAAGTTCAATTGCGCATTCATTCAGCGTCGCCAAGGTTGTACAAACATCATCAATAATAATTACATTTTTATTTTTTACCAAATCGCTTCGCGGACAAAGAAATGCTCCTTTTATGTTTTTCTTTCTCTCTTCCATTGATCTTATTTTAGTTTGCGGTCTTGTATTTTTTCCGCGGATTATCAAATTTTCATCAACTAATAGATTAAATCTGCTTGCGATATATTCTGATAATAAAAACGCTTGATTAAATCCGCGCCAATTATATCTTCTTTTGTGGAGCGGAACGGGAACTATGACTGTTTCCGTTTTTTTATTTTTCACTTTCTCCGTATAAATCTCCTCTTCTCCGCTTTCCTGAGAAAAGTTTGATAGAAGCAAATTATGAAAGTCACCAAGCTCCCGAACTTCCAAAACGCTTTTCACCATAATTTCAGAAAGCGGGAAAGAGATATCTTTTATGAAATTGAACTTAAATTTATGTATCGCGCTACTTACTGTTTTATATTCGGTAGCTACCCAAAGCCCATTTAGTGAAGTTTCCTTCCTGCATTTGTAATGCGTCCTTCCTTCTTCACTTGATCTTTCACAAACAGGGCAAACCTGTTCTTCTCTTATTTCTATTTTTTCAAGACATTCTCCGCAAATCCATCTTTCTTTCGGCTCCAGATTTTCAAATTCTCTCCCGCATTTAAGACACTGAATCGGAAAAAGAATATCCAAAATAAAATTTTTCAATTTATGCAACATATATATAGTGGCATTATTTTAAATTTCCCCAAACAAACTATGCCTCGCTGGAGCATATCAGCAAAAGACTCCGGCAAAATAAAGCTTGTATGTTTTCTCATTACACCCCCCCCTGCTAAGAGACCGCGACGGGGCACAAATCGGGAAATCTAGAACAGTATTGCTATATCTGGATAATAACTGCTAAAACATATTTACTTCTTCACTCTTTTTTTTATTTCCGCCACTATTTTCTCCATTGTTACAATTTCTTGCATTCCACTTTCCATATCTCTGACAATTACAGTATCATCTATTGCTTCCTTCTGTCCAACAATCAAAGCCAGTTTTGAATTAAGTCTGTTCGCAATCTTAAGTTGCGATTTTATACTTCCGCGCCCGATTGATTCGCTCACCGAAATATTATTGTCTATAAGTTTATTGAAAAGTTTTAACACTTTTTTTCTTGCCGTATCCCCAAGTTGAACAAGAAAGACTTTTCTCGTTGATTTTATTTTTGGGCTAAATCCATCTTTCAAAATTCTTTCCACAACCCTTTCAATCCCAAAAGAAAACCCAGCCGCCGGAGTGTCTTCACCGCCAAGATACCTTACCAAATTATCATATCTTCCTCCTCCCCCGAAAGAAGATTGTCTTGACTCTGACTCTTCACCGCTTGGCCATATTTCAAAAACCGTTCTCGTATAATAGTCCAACCCGCGAACAAGGTTTGGATTCAGAACATAGGGAAGTTCAAGCTCATCCAAAAATTCCAAAACACTTTTAAAGTGATTATGACAATCTTCGCAAAGATGATCTATTATTTGCGGAGCTGATGAAGAAACTTGCATACATTTATCTTCCTTGCAATCAAGAAGACGCATTGGATTTTTTACCAGTCTTTTTTTGCAGTCAGTACAAAGTTTGTTCACTTTCATTTCATAATAATCAACTAGAAGTTTTTTATAGTTATTTCTGCATTCCTCGCATCCAATACTGTTTATTTGAATAGAAATATTTTTAATTCCAATTTTCTGAAATATTTTCCATGCCAAATATATAACTTGCGCGTCAATTACGGGACTTTTATCGCCAAAAACTTCAATCCCGAATTGGTGATGCTCTCTATATCTTCCCATTTGCGGCTGTTCATAACGAAACATCGGACCTGTATAAAACAACTTTATCGGTTGCGGCCATCTGCTCATTCCATTCTCAATATATGATCTTACAATTCCGGCAGTTCCTTCCGGCCTTAATGACACTTCACTTCCTCCCTGTGTCTTAAATGAATACATTTCCTTTTCAACTATGTCTGTAACCTGTCCCACTCCCCTTTCATACAATTCCGTATGCTCTAGAATTGGAACTTCAATTTTTCCAAATCCAAAATCACGGCATAATTTTTCACTCACATCTAAGATATGATCCCAGACAAACCATTCCTGAGGAAGTATATCTCTTATTCCCTTAACTGCCTGAACAGGAGTTGTTTTTTTTCTTGCGCGTTTTGGCGCTTCACTTATTTGTTTTTTTCTTCTTGGCATATATTGGAGTTAAAAAGTAGAAAGTTTATAAAATTGAAAATTATAAAATTTACACGTTCAAAGTTGTCATTCCCGCGAAGGCGGGAATCCAGATGAAGTTTCATCAAGCGTCATTTTATAATAAAAGTATTGCAAACAAACCAGAAGTAATGTTTTGTAATATTTCAACTACTATAATGATATTTATAGTTTAAGCTATTGCGCGCCTCCACAGAAATGACAAAAATAAAATAACATATAGATTCTAGTTTAATTCTATTTCAATTAATCTCATCTTATTCATTCCCAATCAATCCCTCCGTAAATTCGTCTATTTTTTTTATATCATCCGGATTATTTTCTACATCTTGCGGATTTTTCGCGGTTGAGAAAAGGTCGCCAACAAAAGACATTTTAAAACTATTAGCCACAGCCTCAAAACTGTTTATAACTTTCCCAATTGAATTACTGTTATTTGTCTCTCCAATTATGGTAACAACCATCTTTTTTTCATTAAGCGCCTTGTTCGCGTAATAAGGATTCAATCGATCTACAAAATTTTTCATCATTCCCGTCATATTGCTGAAATAATTCGGACTTCCAAAAATTATCAAATCTGCGCTTTCAAGTCTTGGATAAATAATTTGCATATCATCTCTTATTTTACACTTGCCGGAAGAATTACAGCTCAAACATCCATCACAAAATTCAATTCTTTTTTCGCGTAATAAAATAAGCTCGGTACTTGCTCCAAATTCACCGGCTTTGGTTAAAATTCTTTTTAATGTAAATTCTGTGTTTCCATTTCGCGGACTTCCACAAATGGCTATTATATTCATAAAATTAAATTTAGAATTTAGACACCATTACATTCTAGTGCTAAAAAGTACTTGTTCCAGATTCAAGATTTAATATTCCATACCTTTAAATATTGAAAAATTATTAAACGGCCAAGCTCTGATCCACGCTTTTCCCACTATATAATGTCTTTCCAGAACACCCCAGACGCGTGAATCGGAACTTGCCATTCTATTATCGCCTAAAACATAATATTCGTCATTTTTAAGCTCCTGAGAATAATCTTTTAATATTATAGCGCTTCTGGGAATATAGGATTCATCAATCGTAAACCCATCAGAATGTTCTTTATTGTAAACAGTTATTTCATTATTTTTTATTTCAATTTTTTCTCCGGGAAGTCCAATTATTCTTTTTATAAAAAATTGACTGGGATCATTAGGATAATGAAAAATGACAATATCCCCCCTTTTGGGATCATCAAATCTATAACCGATTTCATTAACAATAATATAATCGCCATCGTGAAAATTTGGTTCCATACTTTGTCCATTTACAAAAAACGGTTGCATCACAAAAGATCTAATCCCAATTATTATGATCAAACTTATCACAACAATCTTTATTGTATCAAAAGAAAAATCTTTCAGTTCAGACAGAAAAGAATTGCTTTTCTCTTCATTGTTTTTTATTTCATCATTTTTTATATTTTTTTTATTCTCTTCTTTCATTGTTTTTATAATTATTTTAATTATTTGCCACATCTGAATAATTTTATTTTTTCTTCAACCTTTCTTTGAACTGAATCGCGAGCTAGAGATAAGACCTTCCTCGGATCGGTTACCATTTGTCCGCTAATGAAAAAATCGCTTATTGACGCCATAAAAGCAACTCTGATCTCAGTATCAATATTTACATTAATGATACCACCCTCCAGAATAGCTCTTTGCACATCTTCCGATGGTGTTCCGGATCCTCCATGAAGAACAAAAGGAGTTGAAATTTTCTCTTTGATTTTTTTGAGCAAATCCAGATCAAGATGCGGATTTCCTTCTTTTTTATACATTCCATGAACATTACCAACAATCACAGCCAGTGTATCAGCTTTTGTCCTTTCAATAAATTCCGCAGCTTCATCCGGATCCGTCTTCTCCATTTTTTTAAGCATTGTTCCAACCTCTGTTTTTGATTTTACTCTTGGAATTTTCCCAAGTTCCGCCTGAACAGTAACACCTTTTTTGTGGGCATATTTGGCAATATCTTTTGTGATTTCCACATTTTTTTCAAACTCGAAAAAAGATGCGTCTACCATTACTGACTCAAAACCTTCATCTATACATTTTTTAATAATTTTTGGATCTTTGCCATGGTCAAGATGTAAAACGAGATCTGCTTTTGACTCTGCTATAACTCCTCTTACTAAATTTATTAAAGGTAAAAAACCGGCATACTTTATGGCTGTTTCTGTTACTCCAATCATTGCCGGCATATTTTTTGCTTCCGCTGCCCGCGCTATTCCTTGTGTTATTTCCAAGTTGGAAGTATTAAACATTCCAAAAGCGTATTTCCCCTCCTGCGCTTCTTTGATTATTTCTTTGATTAATGTCATGTGGTTTAGTTAAAAGTTAAAAGGTTTATAAAGTAGAAAATTGTTTATTTCTTTATTCGTTGGCTCCAGTCTCCCGACTGGAGCCTGTTGTCAAACTCCGCTAGGCGATCCTATTAACTACAATATTTATTTTATGCAAGCATAGCTATGTTTTATATTTGTACAAGGGGTTCTATTTAGGAGAATAGAGCCAACGAGGTTTCAATAATTTTTATTCTTCAGATTCCAATCTGCGACGGCGCTCGTCTAAAGTTTCGCCTTCATACATCCAATAGACTGTTCTTTGAACTTGGTATGAATAACCAAGCAACTTTTGTGCTACTGCAGATAAACTTGCAATTTCTCCATTAAATTCAATTCGTTTTTTATCAACGACCTTTGCTTTGATACTTTCATCTTTTGTATAAGAAAGCTCTGCCCCGACTGGAATATCAGCCATCTTGAAATTAAATACGGCTCGCCGTGTTCTTGCTTGGTTTAAGGCTTGTTGATCTTCCGGAGTTTCCACAAAATCGCGCTTTGGTGTTACATTTTCAATCTCCGCCAATTTTAAAGCGGCTACTACGCGTTCAGGTGATATTTCAAAAAACTCACGACTTGATCGTACACGATTATCCAAAAAAGCATCATGTAATCGTTGCTCTACGAGTGTGGCATCTTTGACAGTACAGGCATAAAAGCATTCAAATGGAAGTGGTACACTTGTAGTATCTAAAGAACGAATGCATTGCTCAAGATTTGTGTTAACCCAATCTTTACATATCCGGGCATAGCTTCATTTATTAGAATGTAGATAATTTCATTCATATTTACTAAATAAATTTAGAAATAAATCTCACCCAAACAACCCCACAATCCTCACAAACTCACTCCCGTTCAACGATGCTCCGCCGATCAAAAGTCCGTCCATTCCTGTTTTATCAACAAAATCAAACGCGTTTTTACTGTTGGCGCTACCTCCATACAAAATTGGGATCTTCTCCGCTGTTTTACGATCATAAAGACTGGAAATGATTTTTTTAATTAAGAGATTGGCACTCATTATTTCGTCCGTCAAAGGGGTCTTTCCCGTACCGATCGCCCAAATTGGCTCGTATGCAATTTTGAATTTTGAATTTTGAATTTTGAATTTATCAACATCAGCAAGAGCCAGCGTTAACTGACTGGTAATTATCTCGCTCGCTTTATCTTCTCGTTTTTCTTTTAAAGTTTCGCCAACACATAAAACAGGACTTAAATTATTCTTCAAAGCCGCTTGAATTTTCAGATTAACCATTTTATCCGTTTCTTTCAAATATTTTCTTCTTTCTGAATGTCCTACTATAGTGTACCTTACTTTTAGACCTTTGGCTATAACCGCGGAAATTTCACCTGTATACGCGCCTTTGTCTTTCCAGAAAATATTTTGAATACCAAGTTCAAAACCTGAATTGACTTTGATCTTAGAAAGATAAACAGCAGGCGGGCAAATTATAATTTTTACCTGATCCGATCTCTCGATCCCTTTTTTAATCGTTCTTATTAAACTATCCGCCTCACCAAAACTGACCGGATTCATTTTCCAATTAGCGATAATAAATATTGGTTTGTTATTTAGCATTTTTATGTAAGAAACAAATAAACTTTATGGCATAACGCATATAAATCGTCCTCTCCATGATAAGGGGAAGACAGAGGGAATTTTGAAAACAGGCAAAATTATAATCACAAAAGAAAAGTCAGAAGATGCTTCAATCTTTTTAATTTTAAGTTACAATTTTACGCTTTTTCCTTTAACCCCTCCCAGCATCCCCTTAATCAGGGGAGGAGCTATATTGAAAATTTTCTTACAATCTATAACCCTTTTCTCAATTCCTCCGCTTTCGCCACTTTTTCCACCGCCAAAACATAAGCTGCGAGACGCATACTGATATCCAGAGACTCTTTCTTCATCCAAACTTTGTCAAACGATTTTTCAATCATTATTTTCAGTTTACTGATATTTTCTCTTTCACTCCAATAGTAATTCTGTAAATTCTGCACCCATTCAAAATAACTGACAATCACCCCGCCGGCGTTTGCCAGAATATCAGGAATAACAATAATTCCTTTTTTCCCCAGTTTAATATCCGCTTCGGGAGTAACGGGACCATTAGCAAGCTCAATGATTAATTTAGCTTTTATCTGTCCCGCGTTTTTTTCCGTGATCACATTCTCCAACGCCGCTGGCACCAAAACATCAACATCAAGTTTCAGCAATTGTTCGTTAGTAATCGTTTTAGTCCCTGGAAACCCCACTACGGACCCTGTTTCTTTTTTAAACTTAATAATACTTTTAATATCCAAAGCGCGATTCTTAGGTTCATAATTCATAACCACTCCTCCGCGGGAGTCTGAAACTGCCACAATACTATATCCAAGCGCGCTTAAAATTTTAGCCATAAAAGATCCCGCGTTTCCAAAACCCTGAATTGCGACAGTTGTTTTTTTAGAATTCAGTTTTAATTTTTTAACCGCCTTTTCCAAAACATAAATTCCGCCTTGCGCCGTTGAGAAACTTCTTCCACGCGCTCCTCCGACTTCAAGCGGTTTTCCCGTTACAACTCCGGGAACATTATATCCTTTTATTTTGCTAAACTCATCCATCATCCAAGCCATAATTTGCGGATTGGTATAAACATCTGGTGCGGGAATATCTTTTTCCGGTCCGATAAAATCTTTTAACGCTTGAACATATCCTCTAGATAATTTCTCTATTTCTTTATCTGATAATTTTTTTGGATCAACAATTACTCCTCCTTTTCCGCCTCCCAAAGGCAATCCGACCACCGCGCATTTCCAAGTCATCCATGCAGAAAGAGCTTTTATCTCTGATAAATTAACTTTTGGATGAAATCTGATTCCACCCTTAAAAGGTCCCAGCGCATCATTATACTGCGAACGATATCCTTTAAATACTTTCACTTCTCCCGAATCCATTTCCACGGGAATAGACACTTCAAAAATTCTTTTTGGATTTCTGAGTATTTCTAGAACATTCTTGTTTAAATTCAACAGCTCCGCCGCGTTTTCCAATTGTTTAGTTGCATTTATAAATGGATCTTTTGACATAAAGTTAATTTTAATTTATAGAATTTTCTTGTTTCTGTCATTACGAGAAGCCCAAGTAAACACATTTCGCAAGAAGGCGACGAAGCAATCCCGTACTTAAATTCTCTGTATGTAGTTACGGGATTGCCACGCTCCGTTCCGCTATCGCTTTACTTCGCTCACAATGACAAGTAATAAAAATAAATTATTTTTTTAAATATCCATAAATGCTCGTTGCGGCAATCGCCCCCTCAGAAACAGCGGTGACAATTTGGCGAAGTCCGTTGGAACCATTTGTAATATCCCCTGCCGCATAGATACCTTCCACATTAGTAGCACCGTTTGCTTCTATGGTAATACAGCCGCTTTTGTCAATTTCAACTCCCAGCTTTTTTGCCAAATCCACAAAAGGAACCGAGCCCACTTCAATAAACAAACCATCTAGTTTTATTTTATCGCTGCCATTATATTTATTGTCAATTTCGATCAGTTCAACCTTTTTATCTCCCGCTACTTTCGCTACATTTGTATTATAGATAATTTCTATTTTAGGATTTTTTTCCAGTCTTTCCAAAATAACCGGTTCGCATCTCATTATCTCTTTTCTATAAATTAAATAAGTTTTCTCTGTGTATTCAGAAAGCATCTCCGCTGCCATTGCTGCTGAATTACTACCGCCGATAACCGCAACAATTTTACCTTTAAAAAACGCTCCATCACAAACAGCGCAATAACTTACACCTTTCCCTAAAAATTCTTCTTCGCCCGGAACATTCAGTTTCCTATGTTTTGTTCCCAAGGCAATTAAAATTGCTTTTGATTGATATGTTTTATTTAAATTTGTTTTCGCGATAAATGCTCCGTTACCTTTGCTAATTTCCACAACTTCTTCTTCCATAATTTCCGCTCCCAAGCTTTTGGCGTGTTCGTAAAATTTCATAACCAAATCGGAACCGCTGATAGATTTTTCTCCCGGCCAGTTCTCAATCTTATGCGCCTTAAAAAGAGATCCGCCAAAAATATTGCCGATTACCAGATGGCTAATTTTATACCTTGAAGCATAAATTGACGCCGCCATTCCCGTCGGTCCGGCGCCTAAAATTATAAGATCATACATAGATTTATTTAAACATTTAGCCCGCTTCCCACTTTGTCGCAATGTTTTCTGCAGAGAATTACACCATTATACCTATTATAATACTATATAATGAAATAATATGCAAAAAAGAAAACCAGCCCAAATAAAAAAGGAGCTTAAAAAAAATAAAGCTCCTCGCTTTTTGTAGTTTAAATCAAACCTGATGTCTGATTTTTTTGGTTAGTTGTTGTTTGTTTTGTTTCTTATTTCTCCTAAAATTAATTCTCCCAAAGATCCATCAATGCCATCATCCCAAGAATCCTTGAGATTTCTAAAATAAAAAAAACGGACTCGCAAATCCGTTTCTTAAAATAGTCTTCAAGCAAATTTTTACAAAAATCTAATTGTTAAAAGAATTTGTTTTTCTGTTTCTGATAATCCTCCCTTGAGATCTATATTGCTAAAAAATATTTTATACAGATGTCCATTATTTTCAACAAATATACTATAGTATGTTCCCTCGCCATGCTCTGTAACTTCTATAGCATTTTGGTCATCAATTTTTATTTCTCCTATTTTTTCTATTGAATCGTCCTTTTCAATTAATTCATCAATCGTTGCCGCGCCCAGTTCATTTGCTTTATTAACATATTCTTCTTCTGCCGAAGAGTAATAATAGATTGTAACATCAGCGCCCCAAGGACCATAATTTTCTCCGTCAAATAAAGTTTTTTGCTCTTCTATTAATTTCAATGTTTGAGGACTAGTTAATTCTAAACACTGATTACTATTCTCTTTAATTTTCCAATTTTCCGGGTAATCAACCCTAAATCCAAATTCTTCGTTTTGATAAACTTTCCAGCCATTAATTATAGATTGCGGTTCTTGCTTTGTTTGTGATTTATTATCAATTACTGGTTTGGCGGGTTCATCCGGTTTCATGGTTAAAATAAATACCAATGCCATAGCTATTCCCAACACCAGTATTACTAATATTATCTTGTTTGTTTTTACTTTTGTCATAAGTTTGAAATTATAAATATAAAATAATAAAAAGCAACGAAATTTAAAAAAATAACAAGGAGAATAAAAATTCTACTTTTTTGTTTTACCCTTCTTGTATTTTGCAGTTATTTGTTTGCGCTTTTTATTTTTATTTAATACAATGTCCTCCCTTGTGTATATAACTTGTACTCCTTGTCAGAAACAATTCTGACATTGCTCAGATCTGATTTGCCGCCATGCCTTATAAATGCTCTCCACGAACCAAGCGGTTTGCGGAAAACATTTTTAACGCCTGATCTTTCCTGATAACTTGCAATCAGAGATATCTCAGGATTGTTAGCCCTTTTAATAAATGTTCCCGCGGGCAAATAAATTGCCTGAGGATGAAAAGTGCCATGCCTGTTCAACTCTCTGTTCGTTACCGGTCTGATATCTCCCCATTTGAAGCCACAAGAGTTAAATTTGCTTGCCGAAGATATCCAAGCTTTGTTGCCTAAGTTACTTAGGCGATATACACGGGAAGCACCCGTTGCTCTGACAAGATTTAAGTAGTCAGAGGGCTTATGGAAATTGTTGAGACCAGATTTGGAAGTTCGACCTTCTAGAAAGTTTTGGTATTTACCTTTGCGAATACCAAAATGCAGATGAGCTCCTCCGTCTCCATTCTCGCCAGCATTTCCGATCCGTCCGATTACCTCTCCCTTTGTGACTATCTTATTCATTGCCGCAAATGGATATCTTTCAGAAAGATGTCCGTAGATTGAACATACCTTACTGCCATCAGGCAATTTATGCTCAATGACCACTACCTGTCCATATCCACATCCGTCGCGATTGGGACCATTTTTCCGAAAAACAACTTTTCCATTGGCTATCGCACGCACTCGTTCATACTTCACAGCTTTCAAATCTTCGCCCGAGTGATACAATCCGCTCCACAAATACTGCCCATAGCTATAACCAGTGACCACATAACTATTTAGCGGATTTTGAAAACTATCCGCCGTTGCGTACGCCGATGCTGTTGTGCTTCCGGCTAAGACAATTATTATTGCCAAAGCCACAACTATTTCTGTTCTTACGATTCTTTCTGCCATTTCTACCATCTCCTGTTTATATACTATGGTTTCTGCCAGTTCTGTTTCTCAGGAAAACTACTCTTTTTTATTTTTCAAAGAACAATTCCCTCCTCATTAAAACAAACACTTGCTCTGCATACAAATTTTTATAGAAAGTTAGAACTCATATAGAGCATAACCTTCATTTGCAAACAGGGAGATGTTTATTTTTATCTAAAAAAATATTTGATTGAATGTACTATTCTGGAATCTTTAAAGTTAATAATAATTGTTGATATTGATCAGCCCTTTTTTCATAATTGTCTTTTCCTTTAAAATCAAAAATTAATATATATTTCCCAGTGGCAACCATAGCACTATAGCTTAAGTCACCTTTTGTTTTTGTTATACCCCAAATATATTTAACACCATTGGAACTAATTTCCTCTTCGCATTCAATGGCAAGACTGCCATTTTGCTAACATTTAATTGCTTCATATTGTGCGTCTATTGGCATATTCTCATAATTTAAAAGAGTATGAGCAAGATAAGAGGCATCAGGCAAATTCATAACAAAGCTATTGTATCTTTTGCTATCTTTCATAGTATCGCCCATATCATCAGGTTTTAAAGTATCCCAATCACGAGGATACTCAAATTCAATACCTATAATTTCATTCCGATAAGTTTTATAATCTAAGGTATCAACCTCTGAAATATCATCATTCACATTGTCTTCCACATCATTAGAAATAGTATCATTATCCTCCACCGCCGGCGCCAAAACAGGAGCAACCACATCCCTCTTCACAAAAACACTCCACCCCAAAACCAGCGTGGCAATAACCACGCATAACCCTATGAAAATAATTGGAAGTTGTTTTTTTAAATATAGGTTTGAAACTTTGGTGTTCTTGATTTAAAAATAACAGAGAGCAGAAAATATGTTAAACCAAATTTTCTTTCTTTAGAAAAAAACATCTCTCCTCTTTAATTTAGTATCACCTACAACAATGCTTCTATCTTTTAAAAGATTACCAGTAAAAGACAGAAAGCTATCATAAAAATTACTTGATAAATTTGATAATTAAGAACTCGTCCCAAGCAACTACTCCTCAACCTTTATTGCTCCAACCGGACAGCTGCCTGCAACCATCTCACAATCGCATTTTTCACAGCCATTTTCATTGATAACTTTTGCTTTTCCGTCATCTTGCAATTCAAAAACTTCGGGGCACAAACTCGCGCATGCTCCGCAACCAACGCATAATTCTTGGTCAATTATTATTTTTTTTGCCATATTTCGTTTTTTATTATAATTATTCTTCGCTTATTACTTTTTTGATTTTCTCGGTCAAAACTTCTTTTGGTTGAACCCCTATTATTTCATCAACGATTTTTCCGTTTTTAAAAAGTTTTAGTGAAGGAATACCTAAAACCTCATATTCCCCGGCTATTTCTGAATTTTCATCAACATTAAGTTTTCCGATCTTTATTTTCCCTTCAAATTCTTTCGCCAATTCTTCAATAATCGGTCCAAGCATCACGCATGGTCCGCACCATGGCGCCCAAAAATCCACCAGCACCGGTAAAGGGTTGGATTTAATAACTTCCTCTTCAAAATTCTGATTAGTTAATGTAACATACATATTTATTGTTATTATTATTTAGTTAAATTTACCTTTTTTAATTCTACCAATTTTTTAAAAAAATATCAAGGGTACGGAAAAATGAATAGGACTTCCTCATTCTTGCCTCGCTGGAGAAAGTAAGGA
>CAZBCK010000021.1:0-16827 GCA_964490635.1 uncultured Candidatus Saccharibacteria bacterium
AATTAACCTAATATTCTACCATAAATTTCGGTGTCATTTTAGATGATTTGATGCGCTTGATAAGATATTTTGATATGCTATTGTGTAATGAAAAATTTATTTAACTGACAATTTTATGTTTTATCAAAAACAACAAAATTTGCTATCTACTTGTATCAGCGAACACCAACGGTCGTTGTTTTTGAGTTTTTATAATTGATATCTCTATTATATTAAATTCTTGCAGCGATCTTAATGGTCGTTTTTTTAGTTATGGCTTATTGCTAATGAATTTCAATATGTGCTATGGTGACGGGCACCTTTAAGGTGCCCGTCACCAAGAAAAGGTGCCCGTCACCAAGAAACATTTTATATATTTGTTTGCAGGAGTTAATTTAAATCAATAATATTCAAAATTATGTTCTATCAAAGGAAACAACTATCTATTTGCAAACTTATCCGAACATTCACGGTCATTGTTTTTGATGTGATTTTTATAAAATGTTAATACAAACACCTATTTTAATGAAAACAAACGACCGTTCAAACGGCCGTTTTTTAATATCTTTAGAACTTACACATTTGGAGTGTCAAACGAGCAATAGCGGAGTTTGACTTGAAAAAACATTTCCCCGTTGCAATCTCTCAGTAGAGAACTGCGACAAGCAAGCGTATAATCCGCTGCAGTTCTCTACTGAGAGATTGTAGCAAGGCAAGAAGGTGTGATGAGATTGAAATTCCCGCTTTCAGATAGAACTCCGCTACCGCTCGTTCTATACTCCAAAATGCGGTAAGATTAAAACGCATAAGTCCTAATCTTAATAACATCTTGTTTTCCGGATATAAATTCTAACAGAGACTTAGATCCAGGAAACAGGAATTTATGAAAATTCCTGCGCTTTTTCGACATCGGATCTTATACTATCAGGGAAACCAGCATTATGATTGATAAACCATCGATCTGGTCGTTGCCAATAACAAGTTCAGCACTTTAGAAACAACCGCAGTTGATATGGCAAAGAATGTCATAATAGTTGTCGAAAGAGAAGAAATGTATAAGCGACTGCTGGTTGAGATAGGCAGAAAAACATAGGAGGACACTAAAATGGATAAGAACGATTTCGTAAATTGCCTAAAATGCGGAGAGATTATTTCTCAAAAGGATAATTTTTGCAAATACTGCGGACAGAGAAATCAAGAAAGCGAGCGCGACCATGCTGTGTTTGATACGATTTTGTAGATCTATGGAGAAGTATGCCAATAGACAAGAACAAAGGAGGAACAGCAATGAGAAAGAATGTTATTCTGGGAATTACAGGAAGCGTGGCAACAATAATGCTTTTCAAACTTGTTGATAAGCTTGAAAAAAACGGCTTTCAGGTGAAAGTGATCACCACAAAAGCTTCCTGGCTATTTGTGTTCTCGGTGCTTTTCAGAAAACCCAAAAAGATATTCGAGTTCCTGAAAATATGGGAATCGGGACTTCTGGAGTTCACCTTGTTTAATAAAACCGTAAATTTTTTCACTGGACTTTGTCAGCAACAATGCTATCTTTCTTAACTTGTGCCAGCCACATTTTAAAAGGCAAAACGACCAAATTACGAAAACGCTTTTAACAAATATATAACGACTTTAATATATTTACGACTTACGCGTTTCATTTCGGAATGTAGAACGAGCAATAGCGTAGTTCTACCTGAAAGCGGAAGTTAATTGTTTTTTAAGGTCAAACTCCGCTATCACTTGTTTGATATTCCAAATGTGCAAGCCCTAATATTTCTAGTTATAGATAATCATCTGATCAACCACCGTGTTCGTCTTATAAATTGACCCAATATATTTCTTTGTTGTGGAAAGATAGATATTCGCGCCGCTTTGACCATTCCACATTACGGGATCGTGGACAATATAGCCTTTAGAATCTTTACTATGGATAACAACATAATGCCCCGCTCCCCTACCGAGTGCACGAATAAAGACAATCACGGGATGTCCGCCTGCTATTTGGCGATCAATCGTATTCCAGTTATCTTTTGTTAATCCGCCGGAGACGCGCCACGGCGATCCGATCAAATCCAAAAATCTCCATTGTTTTGGCCAAACGATTAAGTCATAATAATAGATTGGTTGTTTGGCAAGTCGCGCGGGATCTATATCTATACCATAATATTTATAAACCATTGCCACCGAAGAGATAGCGCAACCGTAATCATCAATTGAAGAATTGGAAAATCCGATTGTATTATTTTTCCATCTTGGATCATTCTGAGAAAAATACCAGCTTGCTGAAGCAAGATTTCCTGACGGTCTTTCCGCCAGTGCGGAAATTCGGGCGATCTCCGCTTCTTTGTCTCTCCGCAATTTATTTATATCGCCCAAGATCGTTTTCTTCTGATTTTTAACATTGAACAGCAAATCCTGATATTTATATTCCTTTCCCTTTGTCTCTTCAAACAAAGTTTCTTTGGCAGTTTTTTGCGAATCGGCCAGTTCTTTTTTATCCAAAAGTTTTTTGCTTAATTCTTCCAATTCTGCTTTCTTATCCTGCAAAACAATTTTTTCTTCTTCAAGTTCTATTTTTATATCTTTTAATTTATCAAGGGCATTCTTAATCTTCTCTCCAACCGTATCCACATATTCAGCCTGATTAAGAAAATCAGAAAGCTCCTCGCTTTTTAGAAGAATTTCCAAAGCTGTTTCTTTGTCATAATTATTTATTTCTCTCAACAATGATTTCAAGATCTCTTTCTGCTTTTTTATTTCGCCTTCTTTGATTTGGATTCTAATGATCAGATTATTTATTTCAAGATTTGTTTGGTCTATTTGCGCTTGTGTTGCTTCAATTTCCAAATCCAACTGTGCGATCTGCGCGTCAAGAAGTTCAATTTCGTTTTCCAAACTTTGTTCTTCTATCCTAAGATTATAAATGATATCTTTGTACAATTCCGCTTGATTTTCCAAATTTTTTACCTGATCGCTTTTCTCTTCAATCTGATCTTCTATTTCGTTCACCAAATCTGCTTTTGTTTGTTTCGTGTTCACACCAAAAAACGGTGTCACAACGAAAAACACTATTAACAATAATGTGATGATTAGTTTTTTTCGTTTAATTATAACCATTTTAACAGCATAATTATTTAAGCTATTTTTATTATAGCACATTTTTTAGGATTGATTCAACCCCTGTGTGTTTTAAAAATTACATTCCGGTTTATAAAAAAGAAGTTTACCAATTTGGCAAACTTTTATTTTTTGTGGTAAACTTTCCAAATTTCTCCGTGTTTCAATAATCTCAAATCTTTTTCTTCAACGGTAATGTGCCAATGTGAATTATCTGGCTTGTCGGATATATTATAGGTACAATGACCATTGCTTAGATAATTAACAGACACAACAAAAAAAATATCAAGGTCAAATTCAGGTTCTTTACCAATGTCAATTCCCAAACAAAGCATTTGCGGTTTTCTATGACTGTATCCTTCTATCACTTCTCCGACAAGATTGCGTATTTTTTCAAAGGATTCTAATTTGACTTGAGCTTTGTCTCCTTCGCAAAATAGCGTTTCGGGAAATCTTCTAATAATTTTTCCCCCGCAATATCCGGTTGTTTTCTTTCGTTTAATGTATTCTCTGGAATCAACCACCTCAAGACAATTATAATACACATCCACCACTTTACTGTTTTCCATTCTTACCTGTGCTAATGCCGGATCTCTATAAATGCCAGGGAGACAATCACCAGTCCTAAAACAGGATCCTTCACTCAATACAATCTTATGAAAGCCAACGATTTTACCTCCCTTATTTTCATTAACAAAAACTTCATCTCCGATTTCAAGCAACAAAATATTTACCATTTATCATTCCTCCTTTAATTATTAATGGCATATTAACATAAATTGTTTTAAAAAACAAATATTATAACTATTCGCGCTTTCAAACTTCTCCCACATCATCTCCTCCGCAAAACGGGCAAATGTACACACTGCCTTTACTTTCCTTTTTCTTACTTGTTGCTATGACAACTTTCTTATAGACTCTTTTTATATATATTTGCTTTGCAAAATAATAGAATGCTTCATGCTCGCTGATTGGCATTCCTTCTCGCGGACATTCCGGATTTTTGCACTGTAGAGCGTCAGTTCTATATCTGTCCGGATGCTTGTCTCCGGACGGTGGATTAAATTCATCCCAGTCCTGATATGACTTAAAGTGCTTTTTGAAAAGCTCTCTTTTATACCAAATTTTATGGCGTTTCATAGAATTGATTTATATACTGATAGGTAACATTGCTAAGTGACGGGTATCCTTTAAGGTGCCCGTCACTTATTGTTAATAGAATTTTACTCAAATTTTTTTAAGATATGATTAATAACACACTCGTAATAATATTTTTCTTTACTAAGAATCATTTTTTCTATCATCAAAAAATCACTTGGAATAATTTTATTTTTTATTTTAATAATATACTCTAGGTCAAACCACTTCGATTCTCCTTCAGAACTATTTGATATATTTATTGTTTTCGGAAACAGTCGACAAATATGCAAAAGAAAATGCTGGGCTATTATTTCATTTTCAATCAAGTGCTCCGACACTAACCCGCAATAATCCTCAAATTCCGATTCAATACCAGACTCTTCTGAAATTTCTCTAACGGCCGCTTCTGAAAAATGTTCATCTTTTTCTATTTTCCCACCCGGCAATCCGAAAAGTCCGACATAGTCTCCTCTGGTCCGCTTAATAAGGAGAATCTTATTGTCTCTGATCAAAACCGCTATCGCGACTGAAAGAGGAAATTCTTTCATATTTATGGTTTAGTTAGTTGACTGTCATCCCAGAAAGTAAAACTTCTTTACGCTCTAAAAAATTTTCTGGAATGACAGAAAAATGAGACAGTTCTTGTTTATTCTCCCCATAATAAAAGCATACCAAACAGGCATACTTTTATCAAATTCTAAACCTACACTAATATTATTTTTTCCCCTTCTCCCCAATAACTTCATCCGCGACATTTTTCGGCACTTCTTGGTAATGGTCAAATTCCATTGTGTAATTTCCGCGTCCCTGAGTCATAGACCGCAACTGCGTTGCGTAACCAAACATAGAAGCAAGAGGAACCAGAGCGGTGATAACCTTTGCCTGTCCCCGTTCTCCCATATTCTCAATCTGCCCACGCTTAGAACTCAGATCACCAACGACATCACCCATAAACTGCTCTGGCGTAGTTGCTTCCACTTTCATAATCGGCTCCAATAGAACAGGGTTTGCTCTTTTAAACGCATCTTGAAAAGCGAGAGATCCGGCGATTTTGAAAGCGGATTCGGACGAGTCAACTTCATGATAAGATCCGTCATAAAGCGTAACCTGCACATCAACGACCGGATAACCGGCAATGACACCTTTACTGATCGCTTCTTCAATTCCTTTTTGTGTTGGTTTGATATATTCTTGGGGAACTACGCCGCCCTTAATTTCATTAACAAATTCAAATCCTTCACCGCGTTCCAACGGTTCAATGCGAATCCAAACATGTCCATATTGTCCGCGTCCGCCTGACTGGCGAATATATTTTCCTTCCGCTTTAGCATTATCTTTTATCGCTTCTCTATAAGCGACACGCGGTCTTCCAATATTCGCTTCAACTTTCATTTCACGCATCATCCTGTCAATAAGAACTTCCAAATGCAGTTCTCCCATTCCCGAAATAATCGTCTGTCCCGTTTCTTCATCGGTTCTGACTTGAAAGGTCGGATCTTCATCAGAAAGTTTTTTGAGCGCAATCCCCATTTTTTCCTGATCCGCTTTTGTTTTCGGTTCAACAGCAATAGAGATAACCGGCTCCGGAAAAGTAATCTGCTCAAGTATCACTAAACTTTTTTCATCGCATAAAGCATTCCCTGTTGTGGTATTTTTCAAACCGACAGTTGCCGCAATATCCCCCGCGCAAATTTCGTCAACTTCTTCACGATGATTCGCGTGCATTCTCAAGATTCTGCCAACTCTTTCTTTCTTGCCGGTTGTTGAATTAATAACATATGATCCCGCTTTTAACACTCCCGAATAAACTCTGAAAAATGCTAGCTGTCCAACAAACGGGTCAGTCGCCACTTTAAACACTAGAATCGCCAGCGGTTCATTGTCATCAGCTTTTTTTTCAATTTCTTCTTCCGTCTTTGGATCAATTCCCTTGACTGGAGGAACTTCAATGGGTGAAGGCAAGTAATCGATAACGGCGTCAAGAACAAGCTGAACACCTTTATTTTTCAAAGCTGTTCCAATCAAAACAGGAAAAATCTTGTTTTCTATAGTTGCTTTTCTAATCCCTCTTTTTAATTCTTCTTCAGTTATTTCCTCACTCGCCAAATATTTTTCCATTAGTTCATCATCGTATTCAACCACTCTTTCAACCATCTCGCTTCTCCAATCTTCAACTTTTTCTTTCATCTCTTCCGGTATTTCTTTTTCTACGACCTCTTCTCCCCGAGTGCCTTCAAAATAATACGCTTTTCTTTTTACTAAATCCACCACTCCCTCAAAATTTTCTTCCGCGCCAATCGGCAGTTGAACAACAACAGCATTTTTATTAAGTCGTTCCAGAATAGAATTGAAACTTTTGTAAAAATCCGCTCCCATTCTGTCCATTTTATTTATAAAGCAAACTCGTGGCACTTTATATTTGTCCGCTTGATGCCAAACAGTTTCGCTCTGTGATTCCACTCCCGCTACTCCGTCAAAAACGACTATTCCACCATCAAGAACTCGCAGGCTTCTTTCTACTTCCGCCGTGAAATCAACATGCCCGGGAGTATCGATAATGTTTATCTGGTAATCTTTCCACATACAAGTGGTTGCCGCCGAAGTAATGGTTATTCCCCTCTCCTGTTCTTGTTCCATCCAGTCCATCGTCGCCTCGCCTTCGTGAACTTCGCCGATTTTATGGGTAATTCCGGTGTAAAACAAAATTCGTTCGGTAACAGTTGTTTTTCCGGCATCTATATGCGCAATAATTCCGATATTGCGAATTTTATTTATGGGGTATTGTCTGGGCATAGATTTTTATTAGTTATTAAATTTGTAGGGGCAGACCTATGTGTCCGCCCTGTTTTTTATAAAATTTATAAGGTTATAAAGTTGAAAGTTATTTTTTATTTTTTTACCACCGTCATTGCGAGAAACCCGAGTGAACACAGTGAATGAAAAGGCGACGAAGCAATCCCGTAACTATACCGGAAGAACTTGATTATAAGACTACTTTAATGATCATAACTTTCAAAAACCTGCGGATTCAGAACCAGTCTTTTAAATTGCTTTCGTTTTTGTATTTAACGATATAGACATCATAATTGTCAGCTATTTGAATTATCGCTCCTTCTGGAATATTTATTGTTTCCGCAATTGACATCGTAGAAACCAGAAACATTCCCTGCAACGCAAAAAATAAAAAACTTGAAAATTTTTTGATTCTGGTTTTCATATTTTTAAAATTACAATAAATCAAAAAATGCTTCCCTTTATCTCACCGCAAGCATTTTTTCTTATAATAATAACATCCTATCATAAATTGCCTTTCTGTCAACATTAAGACGCTCGCCCTGTGCATTATATCCTAAACCAGAAAATAGTATAGAACAAAAAAACAGTAAATTATTTTCACATTTTCTTCAACACATCAATTCCCAACAGATCCAGTCCGTTTCTGATTACAATCATCACCGATTTGGATAAATAAATCCTCGCTTTGGCAAGTTTTTTTTCTGATTTTAGGATAGGAACGGAATTATAAAAACTGTTATACAAAGAAGCAAGTTCATAAATATACAGCGCGATCAAATGAGGAGAATTTTCTCTGGCGGAATTTTCTATAACTTCAGGAAATTTAATGAGCTGTCGCATAATATTTTTTTCCACTTCCTTTTCCAATAAACTAAAATGTGGTTTGTTAAAAACATTAACTCGATCAAGTTTATAGAGTTTGTCATATTTTCTTTTGAGGGATTTTATTCTCGCGTAAGTGTATTGCAGATACGGCGCGCTATTTCCTTCAAAAGAAAGCATTTTATCCCAATTAAAAGTAATGTCCGTCATTCTATTCTGCGACAGGTCATTATATTTGATCGCGCCAATGCCCACTGTTTTGGCTATTTTCTTTTTCTCTTTCTTGCTTAATTTCGGATTTTTTTCTTCAACTATTTTCTGAGAAAGCTTGATTGACTTGTCTATCAGATCCTTGAGTCTCACTGTATCCCCTTTTCTTGTAGAAAACTTTTTGCCTGTTTCTCCCAGAACCATTCCGAATTTTATATGTTTCATTTCAACATTTTTATTCAGTCCGAATAATTCAGCAGAGGCAAACAGTTGTTGAAGATAAAGTGTTTGCTCGTTCGCGACAACATATAAAATTTTATCCGCGTTAAATTTTTCTTTTCTGTATTTTGCCGCCGCCAGATCCGAAGTCGCGTATAAATAAGCGCCGTCGCTTTTTCTAATTAAAAATGGCGGAAGATTGTACCTGTCAAGATTGATGATAATTGCGCTTTCGCTTTCCGAAGCGATTTTTTTATCCAAGCCCTCCTTCACTATTCTCTTGAACATTTCATCATAAAAACTTTCTCCCAGCGCATAATCAAATTTAATATTCAATATTTTATATATTTTCTTAAAATCTTTCAAACTTTCTTTAACCAAAAATTTCCAGATCTTTATATTCTCGCTATCTTTGTCTTGTAGCCGTTTCGTTTCGTTTCTTGCAAATTCTTCCAGTCCTTCCCTACTTTCCACTTCTTTATGAAACCGCACATAGAGTTTCGTCATCTCTTCAATCGGATTTTTACTAATTTTTTTCTTATCGCCCCAGTTTTTATAAGCATAGATCAATTTTCCAAATTGTGTTCCCCAGTCACCGATATGGTTATCACCAATAACTTTATATCCCAAAGATTTATAAATATTATAAAGCGACTGACCGATTATCGTTGATCGCAAATGCCCAATATGCATCGGCTTGGCAATATTTGGCGCGGAATAGTCAATCATAACAGTTTTATTTTCTCCTATGTCGGAAGTTCCAAACTTGTATTTTTCTTTCAAAATTTTACAGAGATTTTTTTTGAGATATTTATCAGCTATTCTGAAATTAATAAACCCCGGTTTGGCAATTGCTATTTCAGCAAATAAATTTTTGGGTTTGTCATCTTCATCCCTTTTATTATTATTGTCTTTTTTATTATTACCATTATTACTTTCCTTATCCCAATCCTGCCTAGATCGAATGACACTATCTAACTTATCCTGTTTCCCGCTCCGCTGAAGTCTCTCAGCAGAGGACTGCGGTGAACTCTCACCATTTTCGCAAATTCCACTAATTCTATTTTTAATCTCCTTGGCAATTTCCATTGGATTTTTATTCAACTTTCCAGCCAAAACCATCGCAATATTAGAAGCATAATCGCCAAAATTCTTATCTTGCGGATATTCCACGACAAAATTGGGGATTTCCATATTTTCATACAAATCCACCACCGCTTTAGATATAATTTCTTTTATTTCTTTGTTTAGCATATTTTTAGAATAGTATATTGTTGGAGATTTTTCAAATAAACCTCTTATAATCCGTTTTATAATCCGCAATGTTTTGACGCGTAATAATTAACAGGAGCAAAGTCATCAGTCAATACTTTTATATCTCCTGTTTCCACTTCATATTTCCAGTAGCCGCTTAACAGCTCACCGACTTCTCCTTCTTGATTGTTTTTTAGAATATCGTTAATATCAAGTTTTTTCTTTGACGCGATAATAACAATATTCTGAACTCGCTCGGATGAATTTTCATCTCTTGATCTTACCGGAAAAACAAATATACTTTCAAATTTCTCATTCAATGTTTTATATTCCGCCCTGAAAAAACCGGAGTTTTCTCCCGAAAGCGCTGAGATCATATTCATTATATACAACCCGTCGTCGTTTAAAATATTGGATATTTTTCCCACAGCCTCTTTTGTCGTCAAATGAAACGGCACGGAACAAGCAGAGTTAAAAGCGTCATTATAAACAACATCATATTGACTTTTTTTATTTTTGTCAGCATTGTTTAAAAATATTCTTGCGTCCTCGTGATAAATATTCATTCTTTCATTATCTTCAAGACGAAAAAATTTCTTCGCAAGCTTCGTTGTTCTCGGATCAATCTCGACAACATCAATTTCTCCTTCTTTATTTTTTGCCAAGTATTCTTTTGGAATTGAATACGCAGCCCCTCCAAATATAACAGTTTTTTTAATATCTTTTTTAAATGCTTTATCCAGCATAAAATATTTAGAGTAATCAAAAACCAGTTCATCGGAATCCAAAAACATTCCCGAGTCAAAAGAATTCTCAAGAGACATAACAAGAACCGCTCTTCCGTTCTTGTCCTCCGTTTCCCAGACTCTAATATGACTATAGGCACTGTCTTCGTCAGCAAGAAGCTCTCTTTTATTCATAGCGTTAGAACCAACAGAAAGCCCAAAAAGCGTGAAGAGAGCTACTATTATTGGAATAGTTCTTGCTTTGTTATTATAAATAAAAAGAGAGATCAGAAACAACATTATTGCCAAAGCGTATAAAATATTTGTGCCTCCAAAATGCGGGATTAAATAAAATCCCGCTAAAAATGTTCCGAAAATACTACCGAATGTTGAAATAGCATAAAGGTTGCCAACTGTGTTTCCTGAACTTTCAACTTTTTTCATTGATAATCTCACAGCGTATGGAGAAACAGCGCCCAGAAATAATGCCGGTATAGAAAACAAAAAAATCGCGGCGAAAACCGAACCTGCTTTTAATCCAAAAAACATACTTAGATCAAGAATTGGATTTTTGAATATTATGATCAAGAAAATGAAAATGCCAGCGGCAAGCGTTAGAGATGAAAAAACTTTTAATGTTGGTTTTTTATCAGCTAATTTTCCTCCCAAATAATATCCCAGACTCATCGCGCCAAGTATTATTCCGATCAAACTTGTCCAAACGAAAACTGAAGTTCCAAGAACAGGCGCCATTAGCCTTGATCCGACCAACTCCATAACCATAACAATCGCTCCTGTCAGAAAAACAATTATATATAATTTTTTATCCGGTATTTCCTGCATGTTTGTAATGTTAATAACTTAAAGATGTATTTTATAAGCAGTTGTTTTATTTTAATATATTTTATTAAAAAAATCAATAATATGTGAGTAAACTTGTTCAATACTTTATTTATCATCCCCGTAGGGGCAGACCTATATGTCTGCCCTAAATACGGGATAAAATATGTTTTGTCGCGTTTTCTGGGTTGACACACGAGTTTCTATCCCTATGATATACGATTCGCTATTTGTGATTTTATGAAAATTTGTAAATTATAAATTAATAAAAATTATAAACACGCCAATTATTGTAAATAACATACTGATAAATACTCCCCCGATCCAAATTCTTTCTATTAGTCCGAATTGCTCACCAACAAATTTAATCGCAAATTTAATATTTTTATTATTTTTAATATTTTTCTTTAAATCATTTTTACACTCTCTACTATTTGGTTTGCTTTAATTCTTTTTCTAATTTTCTTATTGTGTCTTCACAATGTAATATCATTGCCTCATGAATATCATCAGTTTTTGATTTAGGATGTTCAAAAATTTTATACGCTCCGTCCAAACTAACTAAATGATGTGAATAAAACCATTTTCTCTCTATATAAAAATACACATTTATAAATATATAGCCTATAAAAACACCAACCAAAGACAAAAAAACACCAAATTTAAAACAGTTATTACTATAATGATCTGTTTGCAAAATGCCAGTCGCTCCTATTAGAATAAATATTAAACTAAAATATTTATGTAGATAATTACGCCATGAAGCAAAATTTTGCATAGATAAATTGTCTAATTCTTGCGCTTCTTTTTTTCTTCTTTTAAATGTTCGTCAATTTTGTTCATATTATTTATTTTCTTTTTTAATTAAACCCTCCTCACCTTCCCAATCCCATTCCAAACCAACACACTGTCCGATAGACTTCTTTGCGTTCGTTTTCAGCAAGCTCTAACACATTAAAGATATTATTTATAGAATATTCTACTTCCCGATTCAAAATAAATATATTCCAAGTTGTCTATTTTATTTTTACCAGTTCCTTTCAGCAAAAAATCCTTTAGATATTTCACCTGCAGATCTACGTCTTTTGTAGTGTTAAAATAGAGACGGGTATTTTTGTCAGTATAAGCGATCAGCTCTCTTGTGTTTGTTCCTTTGGTTTTATAAAATTTAATTTCTAATTGAGTATTGCGTTTTATTTCTCTGTCTATGTTAAGAGCAAAATCAATAAAATCACTATCTGAAACTTTGTCGTTTATTTCTATGGGATTTAAAACAACCCCCCCTAGCCCCCCTTTATCAGGGGAAGAATTTTTTACTTCCCCTTCATCTTTTATTTCTTCATCTTTTATTTCCTCTGTCGTCGTTTCTTTTTCTGTTATTTCTTTTTCTAATTCTTTTTCTTCTGTTAATTTCTCTTCCTTTATTATTTCTTCTTCAATTATTTTTACAATCCTTTTTCCGTTATCTGCCTTAAGATCATTATCGGCGCGCATAAAAACCACACCGTTATTATCTATGTAATAACAATTATCAAGACGACACCAAATAATAGTCGGCTCTTTCTCTGTAATTTTTACTTCCAAGCCATTCGGAAAAATTCTTTTCACCGCTACGGATTTAATTTCCGAAAATTCCTTTGTCAGTTTGGTTTCTACTTTTTCGTTTTTATCAAAAAGAAGATTGTTTCCGGGAATAAAGCCAAACTTCATATCTGATATTTCCGCCATAACAATATTTTCTATATTTTCAGAATTGATACTTTTATTTCCATTCACCTTTATTTCTTTTATTAAAAAGAACTGAGAAAAAAACAGAAAGTAAGCAACAAGAAAAACAAACCCGACAACAACTGCTGCTTTTAGATTCTTAACAAGATTATTTCTTTTTCTTGCAGACAATCTATTATTGCTTTTGAAAGTTCTTGGCTTTCGCCATATCCTTTTTCTTTTTTTTCTAAATAGTGACATAATTGAATATATAGTGGCAATACTTTAAATTTCCCGATTTTTGTCATTCTGAGCCGTAGGCAAAGAATCCCTTAAACATCAATATCCCACAGTTTGTCCCATTTTCAGCATTGAAGCGATTTCTTGTTCCACTGCGCTTCGCTCCGTTCCATTTCGAAATGACAAATTGGATTAAGAAATTTAGAATAATATCACTATAGATATTCAGACTCTGTCATTCCCGCGAAGCAGAAATGACAACAAACATACAATTTATAAAAACATCACTCTAAATTCAATATCCTCTCTTAATTTTTCTCACCGTTTCAATTGCCCAAGTAATAAAATATTTTTTGTTAAGCGGCAGATCTTGGCAATGCAACAATTCTTTTTTGTATCCGCCGAATCCTTTTTTAAATTTGGATAAGCCAAACCAAGGATGTTTTGGTTTATTCTCAACAATTCCATAAAAGTTAAAAATTTCTTTCCCCCGCTTCTTCGCTTCTTTGATCGCTTCCCACAGAACAAGATAGGACGCGGGAATTTTGCTATATTTTGAAGAGGATGCGCCGTGATGATAAAACGCTTGATTTCCATAGAACACAATTATGGCGGATGAGATTATTTCATTTTTATACTTTGCGGAAAATATATTTATTTGATTATCGTTTTTAAATGAATTAATTTCTTCTTTTATATAATCGTAAGAAAACGGGATAAACTTATGCCGCTTCACCGTTTCCATATGAATTTCATAAAAAGATTTTAGATATTTCTCATCAGCACCTTGAACAATTTCAATACCGTCTCTCCCGGCACGCCTGATTAGATTACGATGTGTTTTTCTCATTCCTTTGAAAATTTCATCATCACTTTTCGTTATGTCCAAAAGCCATGTTGTTTCAGGGTGCATCATATGAATCGGCGCGTTTCTAAATCCAAAAGATTTGAAAATATCCGAATTCTCAGAAGTATTTTTCAAGATCGGACTGATTCTGATAAAACCTACTTTTTCTTTTCTGCCTAATTTTTTTAAATAATCAAAAAATAATTCCAACAATTTTCTATTTTCTACTTTCAACTTTTTATTTATTATCGGTCCTTGCGGGACAAATAAAAATAACCCTCTTCTTGCTACAACTTTTATAACAAGCGCGGCGGCTTGTAATTCATCGCTTTCAAAAATTCCGATCCGCCAAATTTTCTCTCCCGTGTTCTTATTAAATTCTCCCCAATTCCAAGAATGTAAAAAGGTCTCCTCGCTGTTTTGCGAAATAAAATTTTCCCATTGTAATTTGTTTGTTATTTCTTTAATATTCATCATCTTGTTTTTTTATAATTCAATGCTATACTAAATAAACATAAAGTATATTAATACTATGACAAAAGGAACTAAAAATCAAGGTTTTGAAACGACCGAAAAGCTTCCACCGCAAAATATTGAAGCGGAGCAGTCAGTTCTGGGAGCTTTAATGATAGATAAAAACGCGATTATCAAAGTCGCTGATTTGATCAGCGAAGAAGATTTTTATAAAGATAAGCACGGTAAAATTTATAAAACAATGTTTTATCTTTATGAACATCACGAACCGATTGACTTATTAAGTCTATCAAATCGTTTAAAAGAAACAAATGATCTGAAAAAAGTCGGTGAACATAGCTATCTGGCATCGCTCGCCAATTCTGTGCCGACAGCGGCTAATATCGTCCATTACGCAAAAATCGTCGCTAAGAAGTCAATACTAAGACGACTTATTGATAATTCATCGCAAATTATCGCCAATGCTTATAATGAAACGGAGGAAATTGATAAGATTCTAGATGAGGCGGAACAAAAAATATTTGCTGTTTCACAAAAACATATCCGCCAAGACTTCACTCCCGTCAAACCAATTTTAGAAGAAGCGTTTAACAGAATAGATGAACTACATAAAAACAAAGGAAAGTTGCGCGGAGTTCCAACTGGTTTTAAGGATCTTGATAATATTCTGGCGGGATTGCAAAAATCAAATCTGATCATTCTCGGAGCGCGTCCCAGCGTTGGAAAATCATCACTCGCCCTTGACTTGGCAAGGCACGCAGCAGTTAAAGAAAAGATTTCCGTTGGAGTTTTCTCGCTGGAAATGTCAAAAGAAGAAGTGATCGATCGTTTAATTTGTGCTGAAGCTAATGTTGATCTTTGGAAACTGAGAACAGGCAATCTTTCCAGTTCGGGAGATAATGATGACTTTTCAAGAATCGGACATGCTATGGGAGAATTATCCGAAGCACCAATCTATATAGACGATACTGCCAGTCTTAATGTAATGGAGATGAGAACAATGGCAAGACGCTTGCAAGCGGAACGCGGACTTGATTTTATCATTATTGACTATCTCCAATTAATGGAAGGACGCGGGAATATAAACAACCGAGTTCAGGAAGTAAGTGAGATTTCCAGATCCCTGAAAGGACTGGCGCGGGAATTGAATATTCCTGTTCTCGCCCTTTCGCAACTCTCCAGAGGAATTGAGTCTCGTGGCAGCGGAGATCAAAAACCACGACTTTCGGACCTAAGAGAAAGTGGATCAATTGAGCAAGATGCTGATGTTGTCCTGTTTATTTACAGAGAGTCAAAAGATAGCCCGGAAAATAAAAATATTGCCGGTGTCACAGTCGCCAAACACAGAAACGGTCCGGTTGGAGAAGTAAAACTATTTTTTAATCAGCAATATACAAGTTTTAGAAATTTAGATAAAAGATTTGAATAACTTTATACTTTATACTAACTTATGCCCTATTCTCATTCCGTACAAAATCTTATCGCCGAATTTTCAAAATTGCCCGGTATCGGTCCGCGGACGGCGACGCGATTTGCTTTTAATTTATTGCGGCGATCAGAAAACGACCTGCGACTTTTGGGAAACGCAATCTTAGATCTGAAAAAGGAAACGAGAATTTGCAAAAACTGCTTTAATATTTCAGAAAGCGAGCTTTGCGAATTTTGCTCAAATTCAAAGAGAGACAGAAGCATTATCTGCGTGGTTGAAGAAGCAATAAATATTCCGGCAATTGAAAACACAAAGCAATTCAGCGGACTATATCATATTTTGGGCGGAGTTATAAAACCGAGCGAAGGGATCGGTCCGGATGATTTGAATATAAAAGTGCTGCTTCAAAGAATAGAGAATAGCAAAGTGAACGAAGTGATTATCGCTACTAATCCTAATACGGAAGGAGAAACTACCGCGCTGTATTTGGTAAAAACTCTCAAACCGCTTAATCTGAAAATCACTCGCCTCGCGCGCGGGCTTGCTACCGGAAGCGATTTGGAGTATGCTGATGAGATGACAATATCAAGCGCGCTGGTAGGAAGAAGAGAATATAAATAATATTCACCTCTTGAGAATTCTCCCTTTATCAAAAAGGGCTAGGGGAATTTTATTAGAGAGTGTGTTAATAAAAAATGGGAGCTTAGTTTAATGGTAGAACTTCGGTCTCCAAAACCGATGGTGGGGGTTCGATCCCCTCAGCTCCTGCTTGAAATGAAAAATAGCGATACCGGAGCCCTGACGAAAGTCAGGAAGAATTTATTATTATTCTGACTTTCGTCAGGGCTCCAGTTCTTGTTTAAAAAAATATAGTTATCCTTTACAAAACATCTTGTTTATTATAAGATATTTAAAGAGCAAATGCCCAGCTCGTTATAAGTTATTCGTTACAAGTTATTTGTTAATCTGGGTAGGTACCAAAGCGGTCAAATGGGACTGGCTGTAAACCAGTTGGCTCTGCCTTC
>CAZBCK010000022.1:0-15318 GCA_964490635.1 uncultured Candidatus Saccharibacteria bacterium
CTCCACAATTTTTTATGGAGTGGAAAAAAGAAAGGGGAGGTTGGCGAGATAATCAAGAAATTTTTCTTACGATAAATTTCTCTTTCATCCGCTACTATTGAGCTCTTGCCCAATATGGTACTCCCCTCACAACATAAAAATATGTTTGTGTGGGAATAAACCATGTTATTGCCCCATGTCGTGGGTTATAACCCACGAACTTCCTCGCTTTGTGAAATGGAACTTCAACTGATTTTCCTCCATAGGAAGAATCAGCTTTTTCTATTCCACTGTCGGTGTATCCTACCCAGTTGGTAGTATTCCGACATCCCCTAGGAGGTAGACCTCCAACAAATTTGGAGTGCAACACTCCAGTGATTATCATTCCTTTCATAATATTCTCCTTTCTCGCTTCTATTCACCACTGTCTTTTTTTACCATCATTCTCAACAACTAAACCGCAAAGAGAATAACAGAAACAGCAACTAAAAAGCGGGATATTTACACGGTTAAATTATTTGTCAAAATTTTTTAACAAATACTTTAACCGCATAAATGAAAAGAAACAATGGAGCAATAAAAAATTTCTTTCCCCTTTTTTCAAAGAACTCGGCGTTAATCCTATAAGCGAGTTGTTCCTGAAAATTTTTTAGAGCGAAGCGATAAAAAATTTATCAGGAATCTTATTCAGAAATATCTACGCGTTCTATAAATCACAAGATCCCAGATATTTTTTCTTTCGCTATCACTTCAGAAAAAATTCTGGGACGACAAAAAGTAAAAAAGTTTTAAATATAAAAAATAATATAACAATTTAATAAAATAATTTTATGAACAAAGGAAAAATTGTGCAAGTTATTGGAACGGTCGTTGATGTTGAATTTAAAGATCAGCTACCTGCTCTTTATAACGCGATTAGAACAAAAACTTTCGACGGCAAGGAACTCGTTCTTGAAACAGCCCAGCACCTTGGAGCAAACAAGGTAAGAGCTATTTCTATGGGCTCAACTAATGGATTGCAACGAGGAACAGAAGTGGAAGATACCGGCTCCCCTATTACCGTGCCAGTTGGAGAAGAGGTGCTGGGAAGAATGTATAATGTGCTGGGAGATCCGATTGACGAAATGGAATGCAAAAAAGAACCAAAGAAACGGCTTCCCATTCATCGTAGCGCTCCGGAATTCAAAGACCAATCCACCAAGGCGGAAGTTTTTGAAACGGGAATAAAAGTTATTGACTTGATTGCTCCTTTCGTCAAAGGAGGAAAAGTCGGATTATTCGGCGGAGCGGGAGTTGGAAAAACAGTTTTGATTCAAGAATTGATCAGAAATATCGCCACTGAACACGGTGGCTACTCCGTTTTTGCCGGAGTCGGAGAAAGAACCAGAGAAGGAAACGATCTCTATCACGAAATGAAAGACAGCGGGGTTCTTGATAAAACCGCTTTGGTATTCGGGCAAATGAACGAAGTCCCGGGAGCTCGCCAGAGAGTCGCTTTATCAGGACTGACAATCGCTGAAAATTTCCGCGATGAAATGGGAAAAGATGTTTTGCTTTTTATTGATAACATTTTCCGCTTTACGCAAGCCGGTTCCGAAGTTTCAGCGCTTTTGGGAAGAATGCCCTCCGCAGTCGGCTATCAACCTACTCTCGCTGAGGAAATGGGAAACTTGCAGGAAAGAATTACTTCCACAAACAAAGGATCTATCACTTCCGTGCAGGCGATCTATGTTCCCGCAGACGACCTGACCGACCCGGCACCGGCGACGACTTTCTCTCATCTTGATTCAACAGTCGTCCTTTCCAGATCGCTCGTAGAACTTGGAATCTATCCCGCCGTTGATCCGCTGGAATCAACTTCAACCGTGCTTGATCCGAATATCCTCGGACAAGAACATTATGAAGTCGCCCGTGAGACGCAAAAGGTTTTGCAGAGGTATAAAGACCTTCAAGATATTATTGCGATTTTGGGAATGGAAGAATTATCCGACGAAGATAAACAGGCTGTTTCCCGCGCCAGAAAAATTCAAAGATTTCTCTCTCAGCCATTCTTCGTCGCCGAAGTATTCACCGGAACCGCCGGAAAATATGTTCCTTTGTCAGAAACGATCAAAGGATTTAAAGAAATTTTGGAAGGAAAACACGACGATAAAAGCGAGAATGATTTTTATATGAAGGGCGGAATTGGGGATGTTGGGAAATAAAAAAGTTCCTTTGTAAAAATAAAACGAGGAGTGTAGAACGAGCACAGCGGAGTTCTACCCAAAAACACATCAAACGATACTTCACCATAACAACATGTTGTATCATAACTTTAAAAATATGTCAACCCCTACGAATAAAATAAATCTCCGCATTATTACTCCGGAAAAAGTCGCTTACCGGGCGGAAGCGGATCAGGTTAGCTTGCCTACGAAAGATGGCGAAATCACAATTATGGCAAACCATATTCCGCTGATCAGCGTGATGAAACACGGGGAATTGGTTATCAAAAACAACAGCGAAGAAATTTTTTTGGCGGTATGTAATGGCTTTATTGAAGTTAAAAAAAATAATGTAACTATAATGACCGACATTGCCGAGAGAATAGCAGAAATTGACGAGCAAAAAGCGAAAGAAGCCAGAGAAAAAGCAAAGAATTTATTGAAAGAAAAAGACCGTCTCTCCGATGTCGCCTTCGCCGACGCCACCGCGTTATTGGAAAAATCATTTGCGCGGTTGAAAGTGGCGAGGAGACGAAAGAGATAAAATAATTTTTGTCATCCCGAGCGACGACAGGAGTTGAGGGATCCCTCTTGATTACATCAAAGATAATATTTGAATTATCCCGTCTTAGAGAGATTCCTCCATTCCGCTCATTCGTACCTCATTCGCTCCAGTCGGAATGACAAATTTTCTTGATTTAAAATAAATTCACTATTTATTATTCCAATAAATGAATATCCAACAAGCCCTCAAAGCTTCCACCAATAAATTAAAACAAAAAAAAATTCCTTCCGCAAATCTTGATGCGGAAGTTTTGTTATTGGAAGCGTTAAATAAAAATTTAGACAAAAGCTGGTTATATATTCATAATGATTATGAATTAAACAAAGACGAAGAAAAATTATTTAATGATTTTATTAATCAAAGACTGAAATACAAACCGGTTGCGTATATTATAAACAGGAAAGAGTTTTACGGCTACGATTTTTATGTTGATGAAAATGTCCTCATCCCCCGTCCCGAAACAGAGTTGATCGTTGATGAGGTTTTGAAAATTGTAGGGGTACAAAATTTTGCGCCCCTGCTATTAGACATTGGCATTGGCTCGGGCTGCATTATAATAAGCATTTTAAATGAATTAACAAAAGATAAAAAAAATAAACTTATTAAAAACGCTTTCGCGAACGACATTTCAAAAAAAGCGATTGAAGTTGCAAAAATAAACGCTAAAAAATATGATTTAGATAAAAAAATAAAGTTTATTAATGACGATTTGGAAAAAGTAATCAACGAAAAAATATTTTCTGATTTAGGTCAAATTATAATAACCGCAAATTTACCTTATATAAAAAATGATGATTATAAAACACTGCGACCGAATGTTAGAAAATATGAACCGGCAATCGCGCTCAAAGCCGGAAAAGATGGGCTGGATTATATAAAAAAATTAATAAATAAAATTTCTGAAATACAACTGAAATTAAATAGGAATATCTATTTATTTCTTGAGGCTGATCCGGAACAGATGAATGAAATAACAACTATTCTAAGCAAAAAAATAACTAATATAAATATTAAAATAATTAAAGATTTAAGCGGCAAAGAAAGAATTATTTCCGTAAAACTAAAACACGACTTTTAAAAATCGTGTTTAGTTCCGCTTAAAATTATTTTCTTTTTTTAACGGTCCTTTTCTTAGCAGCAGTTTTTCTTTTAACAGGTTTTTTCTTGATCACTCTTTTTTTAGCAGCAGGTTTTTTCTTAACCACTTTTTTCTTGGCAGTAGTTTTTCTCTTGACAGTTTTCTTTACAGCAGCTTTTCTCTTCACAGGTTTTTTCTTAGCCACCTTTTTTTTCGCAGTTGTTTTTTTCTTAATTGCCACAACGCTCACCTCCTTTCTTATTTATGTAAAAATTTTTAATAGCAAAATTAATTTACTTTATAAAAAATTAACTTAACTTAAAAATAAATTTTCTAAAATTTTCACAAAATTATTTTTCTTAACTTAATTATACAACAAAAAAAATAACTTGCAATAGTTTGTCAAGGGGAATTGTTTTAAAAAATATTTATTCTGCTACTGACAATTATCGCAACAATTATCATTGACCAAACTGTTATATTGTTATATTGTTATATTGTTAATTAGTAGAAAGTTCATAAGGTTATAAAGTTTGTAAAGTAAATCCGATTCTAACTTTATGAACTTTCTAATTTTCTACTTTATAACTCGCTCGCCGGAGTGGCGGAATTGGCAGACGCGCACGACTCAAAATCGTGTGGATTTCATCCATGAGGGTTCGATTCCCTCCTCCGGCACAAAGTGTTTTAATTTTAGAATTTACGCGTTTGGAGTGCCAAACGAACGATAGCAGAGTTTGACCTGAGAAACATTTAATTCTCGCTTTCAGGTAGAACTCCGCTATCGCTCGTTCTACACTCCAAAATGTAAACTCGCTAACGGCTACCGTTGGTTCAGTGTCTCCGACCTCCCGTTGTTGGTTTAGCGTCTCTAACCTGAACCAAATATTTCTTAAAGCGTAATTCTAAAATTTCTGTTGTATTTGTATAGTAAATAGCGGAATTATTTAAAATCAACTCTTTTTTGTCATCCCGAGCGACGACAGGAACCAAGGGATCCCTCTTGATTTCATTAAAGATAATATTTAAATTATTCCGTTTTAGAGAGATTCCTCCATTCCGCTCACTCATACCTCATTCGCTCCAGTCGGAATGACAATTGAGTCAGAAAATTTAGAACGGACGAGAAGAAATACAAGGTTCAAGTCAGAGACATTGAACCAACGATAAAAAATAATAATAATAAACCTTTTTCTTTTAGTTAAATAATAAGCTTCTTTAACTATGTCATTACTTGAACTGCAACAAAAATACACTTCTGATTCCAATGAGGATGATCTTATAAAAGCAATTGGATTAGGGGCAAATCAAGGTTTAAACCCTAATGAAAATAGTGTATTTATAGATTATATCAATAGCCTGATATATATTAAGCAACAACAAAACTTACTTTCCGAGCAAAGCAAGTTTAATAAAAAAATATTAAAAACCAATAAAGATATAGTTCTCGCTACTTGGGTTTTAGTAGCTACAAATATTTTACTAACTGTAGCTAATATTATACTGATGTTTAAAGAAAAATTTAATAACTAACTAAAAACTATGACAAAAAACCTAATCCAAAAAATCCAAGAAAAAAGAAATTCAAAAGTTATAACTTATGTCACCGGCGATCGCCAACCATTTGTAACAAAAGTGGCGGAGGATATAATTCCAATCTTTGCAAGGCACTTGGAGAAAATCGGGAGGCAGGATAAGATCAGTTTGTTTTTATACACAAGAGGTGGAGATATGATCACGCCAATACGGCTGATTAAACTGATGAGGAGTTATGCTGATGAAATTGAAATGATCATCCCCTATCGCGCGCATAGCGCCGGGACATTGATCTCAATCGGCGCGGATAAAGTTGTAATGGGACGATTAGGAGAACTAAGTCCCGTTGATCCTTCTACCGGACATCCGTTTAATCCGGAAAATCCGCTTAATCAAAAACAGAAAATGGAGATCAGTGTGGAAGATCTGAATTCCTATTTTCTGCTGGCAAAAGAAAAAGCGGGAGTTACGAACGAACAAATGGTGAATGTTTTTGAAGACCTCACCGCAAAAATTCATCCGCTGTCTCTGGGCAACGCTTATCGCGCGACTAGAATGGCAAAACAGATCACGGAAAAATTATTGATGATGCATTTTGATAAAACTGACGATAAAGAAAAAATTGCTAAGATAGTCAAGGAAATTACCGGCGACATTTGCATTCACGGCTATCCGATTACGAGAGACGAAGCAGCTTCTCTCGGACTTAGCGTTGTTGAACCGGATTCCGAACTGGAAAAAACAATGTGGGATCTTTTTGAAATGTACGCGGAGAAAATGGAATTGAAGAAAAAGTTTGATCCTGTCGCAATTCTTGGCGGACAAGAAATGGCAACCTTCAAATATTCCGGCGCGTTCATAGAAAGCGCTGATCTGACCGACAGCTTTGTTTTTAACGGTAGAATCAGAAGAATGATCAAAGATAATAAAGCCAGTATTGATGTTAATGTTGAATCGTCGGCTTGGGAAAGTTTATAGATTAGTTAGAAATATAAATTAAAGAAGCCAAATTTTCAATTGGAAATTTGGCTTCTTTTTAATAACTCTCTTCATTCCCGTGCAGGCGGGAATCCAGACGCAATATCTCTAGTTTTTAAAATATCATTATGATAGCTGTTAATTTATTTGCAAAACATTTATTTTAAAAATAACATCTGATAAAACTTCACCTAGATTCCCGCCTTCGCGGGAATGACATTAAAGGTTTATGATAAAAAAAATAAAATAACCAAAGCCAACACCACCCGATAACCTACAAAAATATTATAACCCTTATTCTCTAAATACTTCAACATATATTTAATTGTTAAATATCCGCTCACGGCAGAAACTAAAACACCGATAAGGATAGTTGTGTCTAAACCACTCTCCAGTAAACTTGGAAATTCTTTAATTCCCGCTCCCAAAATTATTGGTGTGGATAATAAAAAAGAAAATCGCGCCGCGTCAGTTCTTTTCATTCCCAAAAGCAATGCCACTGTGATCGTAATCCCGCTGCGAGAGACACCGGGAACAATTGCCAGTGCCTGAAACAAACCAATTATAACTCCTATTCGCAATGACAGATTTTTTAGATCTGATTTTTTTTTGCCAGTTTTATCAGCATAAAACAACAGCGCGGCACCGATTAACAAAGTCCCGGCAATGATCAAAGGATTTCTAAAAACGGTCTCGGCGCAATTGCTTAGTAACAGCCCCACAATACCACCGGGAATTGTGGCAATAATGATTATAAACAAAGGATCATTTGATAATTTTGAATTTTGCTTAATACTCAATATTTGATGCTTGATGTTTTTAAGTAAATAGGATTCTCTAAATATCTTCATCCAGTCTTTCCTAAAATAAACTAAGATTGCGACTAATGTTCCCCAATGCAGAGCTACATCAAAAGCAAGCCCTTGATCTTCCCAGCCAAAAATATTCGGGATCAGAATCAAATGCCCTGAACTTGAAATTGGCAAAAATTCCGTGACACCCTGAACAACACCTAAAATTATTGATTGAATTATTTCCATTGTATATTTTGCTTATCAACCCAAAAGGTGACGGGCACCTCTGCGTAAATTGTAATTTATAGTTTGCATTTATATAAAGAAAAATATGTTAATATAAAAATAAATATGTAGGTGCCCGTCACCTAAAATCACGCTTTTAAAAATCTGAATAAGAAAAAAAGTGACCAAAGTCCGGTTAGCGCAAAAGCGGCAAACCAGAAATTAAAACCGCTCAAACACAGTGAGAGAAAAAGCATCAACCAAGCAATTGTCATCTTTCCTGCCGTTAAAGACATTTCATAGAACATCACATACTTCAGAAAACCTCTGTTACTTTCTCCTCCTCCGCCATAAACAAATGTGGAAAGCGGATATGTTATCCCTGTTTTTGATCCTTTTGAAAAAATATCCACCAATAAGATACTAAGCCAATTTGAAGCAAATGGTCTTAAAAACCACGATACGCAAAGAAATATTACACTAAAATTCAGTAATTTTTTTTTATCTTTTCTTTTCAAAGTATCTGAAAGTTTTCCGGTATAAAGAGACAGAATTGAAACCAATATTATAACAATGCTCACAAGCATACCCATTAAATAAAATTTTTCAATTACCAAAAAGATAAACAGAAACCACGCCGTCATTGAAACAAATTCTTCTCCATATCCGAAATAAGCAAGAGAGTCTTTTCTCTTGTAGCGTCCATACGGCGTAATAAATCTTTTTAACGCTTTTCGATAAGAAAATTCGTGAGGTATGAATTTTTCTCTTGTCGTAAAAAGTGGCACTACTGAAATCAAACTGATAATTGAAACGAGCACAAAAAGAACTTCAAACCCAAATTTAGTCAGAATTATACCGCCAATTATAGGTCCGACTATCATTGCCATCGTTGAAATAAACGACAAAGCGCTCAACTCTCTGCCCTTATATCCGGATTTGCTGTAATGCGCAAAATCGGTATGGTATGAAGGCCAGAATAATGTTTTATATCCCATTGAAAAAAATGGCGCGAAAAGGATTAGCCACCAAAAATTTGGAATTTGCGATAATACTAAAAAATAAATTATCGCAAAAGGAATACTATAAAATATACAATGTTCAAAACCATATTTTGCCGCCGCTTTTCCGCCAAGCGGCACAATCAAAAGATAGAGAGTGTAAGCAACCGCATAATATAAAAAAACTGCTGACAACGAACCATATAATTTATAAATATAAATTGGCTCAAAAATGGCAACCATAGAAAATGCAAAATTCTTGATTGCCACTGAAATATACAACTCAGATATTTCACGCCTCAAACTGTGTTTTAAATAATGATTTATGAAAAAATTAGACATAGAAACTGGAATAAAATTAAAATTAGGAATTTATCCTTTAGGATTTTATTTAAACGAGACTTAGATAAAATCCTAAAGAATAAATTCCGTATTGTTATTTCCTCGCTTTCTCCGTTACCCAAAACTCCATATATTTTCCGAACAACATTCTTGTTTGTGCATCAATCATTGGAAACGCGCCGAGGGGAATAGCAACTACAGGAGATAAGATCCATTGGAATACCATCATAGAACGTCTTAAAACACCAACTTTATATGGCGGAGGAGGTAGAAGAAATAAAGAAAGGAACATAGAAACAACAAGCCCGAACATTGCAAAGGTCATAATATAACCCAGAACTTTCGGTAAATTCAGCGCCAAGACTGTTTGGTTAAATCTCTCTCCACCAAATATTAAAGGAAGCCAACCAAAAAGAGCTATAATAATAGGAGCAAGACCCCACGAAATTCTGCCTGCCATTTCTTCCCAGCCCTTGCCAATTTTCTTACTAAGAGGCATTTTTTTGTCTTCTAAAAATGATCTGTAAACAATGGGAATGTTTTCAATCCCCCATGCCCAACGCCGCAACTGCTTATATTGATTTATAATCGTTTTCCGATAGTTGTCCGCTATAACTGCATCCATGGAAACAGTCAAATAAATTGGCTGGACATGATAGTCACTATGATATAAACGATAGCATTTCCAGAAAATGATTGAATCGTCTGAGATCATATCTTTTGGCCAATAGTTTACATCAACCAATGTCTGAAAGCTCATTGAATGACTGGAAAAAGTGACCATCTTGTCATAGCGAACGCTCTGCATAATTTGCCAGAAGGAGGAGCTTGCCATAATTACCCTGACAACACTGTTTGTTTGCCAAATGTTATTATTATACAAGGGCAACGGCTGATAGCTAAATTGATGCCTTTTTAAATTGGTTATAAATTTATAGGTCAGGCAAGAAAAATATTTCGGATGGACGCAAGTGTCACAGTCAAAAGTTGAAACAATCACATTTTCGTATTTTATATTTTTTTCATCTAAAAATATTTTCGCTTCCTTCGCCGCCCAACTGGCATTCGCCCCCTTGACCTTCGCTTCACCGACAATTCCATCCGGATGAACAGTTGTCAGATAAGCGAAGAATTTATTTTGATATTTTTCCTCAAGCGCTCTGGCTTTCTCCAGAGTGCCTTCACCGGCTCTTTCTTCAAAAGCGAGAACTATAATTATTTTATCTTTTGGATAATCAGAATTCAAAATTGAGTCTATTGCCGGTTGTACAATTTCCAAACCTTCCTTGTAAATTGGAATTATCACCAGATGATAAACATCACGCCAATTTGGAATATTATTCTCATTTTCTATCTCCGTCTTTTTTTCCAATCTCTCACAGCTGAAAATCCAGTCAACTTTTTCCCAAATTTTTATTCTCCTGTATCCAAAAATCATAAAAACAGTTATGTAAAAAACTTTAATAGTCCAATACAAATCAAAAATTATTATAAAAATGGCAATGACTATGGGATTATTAAATGAGAGATAAATACTTAAAATCAAAAAAGACCAAGTTATAATCCCCGGAAGCATTTCAATTCCTCTTTGCAAATAATAATCTTTTTTGCCTATTGGCTTTGGAGAAGGAAAAGTAAATTCATTTATTGCCATAGTTTTATTACAGTTATAAGTAACAAGGTTATAAGTAGTAAAATAAGCTCTTAGTTTTTTGGTCTTTGATTTTTTCTAACAACCTGTGACTAATAACTTATCCTATTGCCAATGACCTTGTTGCTAATAACCAACTTCATAATACAAAAATACTGTTTTGTCCAAAAAAATAAAAATCAGATTTTTATAATAAAACCTCAATTATTTTTTCTTTGCTTTTCTCTCCTTTTATTATTTTAATCTTACTTTTACTAACGCTCAATTTTTCCGACAATAATTTTATAAGTTCTTTGTTGGCCTTTCCTTGAATTGGCACAGCCGTTAAATAGATTTTTAAAAACGGCAAATCATCATCACCGCTTTTTTTATTTTTAAAATTAAGGCCCAGTCTTTCTAAATTATCAATTCCAAGAATCTCATTTCTGGAAGATCTTGTGACAACTTTGCATCTGAACTTCATAAAATTAATATTTAATATTTTTTCTTTAGAAAACTCTCTCACTCTTCTTGCCCAGTCGCAGTCTCTCAGCAGAGAACTGCAGCGGATTGCGTACTTGTTTGCCACAGTTCTCTTGCTAAGAAACTGCGATGGAGTAGTAGCAAAGAAATTCTAATCTTATTTAATCTATCACAACCACATTCCCGCAATATTTTCTAATTTTGTCCGCTATTTTATCTAACTCCTCTTTTTCATTGGGTTTCACATTTCCAAAATCGCTTTCAAGCGTTTTATCCGGTCTGAAATTTTGAACCGAATATCGCAACAATTTTGAAAAAACTTTTTGGTCTATACCATTTATCCATTCTACAATTCTATCAAAATCACGAACATCAACAATTCCGGAAACAATAGTTGTTCTAAGTTCTAACTCTGAGTCACTATTTGTGACAATGTTTACGCTTTTTTCTATCTTTTTTATAATATCTTTTTCGGAAGCTACGATTTTATATTTTTCCGGAGTTGTCTTTATATCCATCGCCACATAATCAACAAGTTTGTCTTTAACCAAATTTTCCACAACATTCGGATAAGACCCGTTAGTATCAACTTTCACTAGAAATCCCATTTTTTTTACTTTCTTTATAAAATCAGCCAAACCAAGCTGCAAAGTCGGCTCTCCTCCCGTAATGCAAAGTCCGTCCAAATCTCCTTTTCTTGAATTTAAAAACTTTAAAACTTCTTTTTCCTCAATTTTATTTTTATAATCAATTTCTTTTGGATTAACAAGTTCCGGATTATGACAAAACGGACAGCGAAAATTACACCCCATTGTAAAAATAGTCGCGGCGATTTTACCGGGATAATCAAGAAGCGTAAATTTTTGCAGTCCGCCAATAAACATAAAATAAAGTTATAGGCTATAAGTGGCAAATTATGTCGCCGCTGTAATAATATCCGGGTATTTCACAATATCTTTTCTTGCTAACCGATAAGCTGTTCCTTCTGCGGGAGTCGCTTCAAGATTATAAAGACCATCAGTTTCTTTCTGATACGAAATAATTCTATCACGCATAAAATTTAATATTTCTTCGGCAAATTTGTTTCCTTTTTTAGTCGCAATATCAGTTTTGGGACCAAAGAAATTTTGCAACGCTTCATTCATTCCGATTATTCCTATTGTTGAAAAATGATTTCCCCAATACTCCCCTCTTTGTAATTTTATATTGGAAAGAAAATGTTTTGAGTACGGATATAATCCTTTCTCAGTAAAATTTTCAATAGTTTTTCTTTTTATTTCCAAACTTTCTTTTGCCAGATCCATTATTTTTCCCAGACGATCATAAAAATCTTTTTTTTCTTTTGACAAATATCCAAGCCGTGGCAAATTTATTGTTACCACTCCGATTGATCCGGTTAAAGGATACGCCCCGAACAATCCTCCACCGCGTTTATAGAGCTCGCGGTTATCAAGACGCAGACGACAGCACATTGATCTGGCGTCTTCCGGATCCATATCACTATTTATATAATTTGCGAAATATGGAATCCCATATTTAGCAGTCATTTCCCAAATTGGTTCAAGATTTGGATCATCCCAGTCAAAATCTTTGGTAATATTGTATGTTGGAATTGGAAATGTAAAAACTCTCCCACTGGCATCACCTTCAGCCATAACCTCGGCAAACGCCTTATTGATAAGACCAATCTCGTTGGTAAAATCTTTGTATTGTTCTTTTTGCGGAATACCCCCGATAATCACCGCTTCGTCGGCAACAGTTGAAGGAATCGTCAGATCCATTGTCAGATTCGTAAAAGGTGTTTGAAAACCTACCCGCGTCGGCACATTCATATTAAAAATAAATTCCTGCATCGCTTGCTTTACATCTCTATAGGTAAGTTGATCATATCTAATAAACGGAGCCAAAAGTGTGTCAAAACTTGAGAACGCTTGCGCGCCGGCCGACTCGCCTTGCAAGGTGTAAAAAAAATTCACAATCTGCCCTAGCGCTGATCTGAGATGTTTCGGCGGTTTGCTTTCCACTTTTCCATTAACTCCGCCAAACCCTTGCATTATCAAATCTTTCAAATCCCACCCACAACAATAAGTCGCCAGAAGCCCGAGATCGTGAATGTGAAAATCTCCGCTGTTATAAGCTTTTCTAATCTCCGGAGGATAAATCTTTTCCACCCAATATTTTGAAGTGATTACATTTGCGATATAATTATTCAATCCTTGCAAGGAATATGACATATTGCTGTTTTCTTTCACTCGCCAGTCAATTTCATTTAAATAATCGTCAACAAGATCCACCGATTTTTTTAATACTTCCTGGTTTTCTCTTAAAAGACGATGTTGTTCGCGGTAAATAATATACGCCTTCGCGGTATCAATATAATTTTCCCTGATCAAAAAATTCTCGACAATATCTTGTATTTCTTCTACCGTCGGCACTTCCGCTTTTATTTTCCCGCCTCCGTTTCGCACTGTAAATCTTTTGTTTATCTCGTACTCTACTTTTTTTGCCAGCTCCTGCGCGTTCCGCTTGCTCCCTTCGTTAGTAACTTTAAAAGATTTATAAACCGCTTTGACAATTTTACTCTTGTCAAACTTAACTATTCTCCCGTCTCTTTTCCTGACTAATTTTACTTTTATTTTTTTATTCATTGAGATTTACGATTAGTAGATTATTTTTTATCACAATCACACACATAATTTTTATCACTCTCCTGCGAACGCCATGACGAGCTTCTGGTTCCTTCTAATATATGTATCCAATTAGCCGGCGTGCTTTTTTTCTTTTGATTTAAATTTCCATAATACATTCCGTCGCTTAATTCAAGAGATGAAATCTCCATAGCATTGACAGAAGGTAATATTTTTGAACATGCCATTGGACAAGATAGATTCACTTTCTCGCAAACCTCCTGACATTCCTCCAAAGTTTTAAAGGGTATTTCAACCGGACGACAGTAACAAGGAATTATTTTTTCAATGCATTTTCCGGTAGTAGAATTAAATTCATACCCGCATTCAAGCCCTTGACATACGACAACATCAATAGGAGCCTCGCAATCCGCACCTACAACTTTCTCCCCACACCTCACATCAAGCGCTGAATTTTCTTTAATTGTGAATTCGTTAGAATAAATCGGCTGATCGTCATTAACTCCATCCATGTTTCTTTTTATGCTTTTAACTCTATATATCCCCGCTGAAACTTGTTTTGAATTTTTTTTAGATAAAGACATAATATTACCATCACACCAAGATTCTTGTTGGTCCCACTTATATTCCAGTTTACCTTTTGATTTTATAAAAATAGGTCCATCTATATTACAATCCGCTCCACACGGACATTGTATATTTCTTACTTTTATCCAATCCTCATTTTCAAATCTTTCAATAGTATAAACAGGAAAATCCATTTTTTGTTCTTTATCTGAATTATTTTTAATAGTTATTTTTACCTTTTCTCCCTGATTATATTCTATTTTATCTGTGATAATATTTATTTTTTTAAATAATTCTTCTTTAACTTTTCTACATTTCCCATTTTCGCATTCACAAGTATGCTGAGGTTTTTCCAAACATCTCTCACAAAAAATATTAAGATTAACCATTCTTTCAGATCTTTCCTTCTCTATTTTTTGAGCTTCTTTTAACGGAAGACATTCATATTCTTCTATTGAAATATCACAAGGTAAACACATATTAGAACCCGAATAAGCAAGCGCGCAATCCGAATCAATTTTACATTGTGTTTCAATAACAGGATTTGCAATCGGCAAATTCTTTTTAGGCGTTTTAAATAAATACGCCCCGCCGATAATTATCGTTCCCAGTCCCGTGAAAATAACTACAACCAAAAGTGTTTTTACTATCTTAATTGATAAAGATTCTTTTTTCATGTTTTTTGTTTCTATTTTTTACAACTCCAAACTAAAATTAATTAACCCCTTTTTTATGATCTTATCGCTGACTTCAAAACCTTTTAAATATTTAACTTCTTCTGAATAATTAATATCTTCAAAATAGGCGAGTTGTGTTCTGAAAATTTTTTCATTAAACTCATCTTTAAATATCTTTTTGCTCTTTTGTCAATATCTCCGAATGCAATGCCATTTCATTTAATTTATTATTTTGCATATTTGTTGAAATATAAATTGAAATAATTTTTTACATCAGGCAAATAATTACAGCGTTTTTCTTTGGATTTCTTCATAAAAATTTTTGCCACTTTTTTAATACCCAGAATTTTAATCATTTCCTGAACGTCGTCCCAGTCGCCGTAATTCAAAACCGCCTCAACAATCGCTTCGTTGTTGAGTTTTTCGGGATCCTTCACATACCAAACAAGATATTTTCTCTTTTTGATAAACTGCTGAATATTCATCTTATAATTTTTAATTTCCATCCGTCCACTCCTGCTTATCCGGCGGATTTGATTCTAATAGTTCTCTCCATTTTTCATCAGTCAATCTGTCATCCATCGGATGCTTGAATTCATAATAGCTCATTA
>CAZBCK010000023.1:0-15291 GCA_964490635.1 uncultured Candidatus Saccharibacteria bacterium
TTTCCACCAAACCATCCGCCAAAATAAAATTTGGCAAACAGTTTGGTGAAAACTATGATATTATGGATCACAGAGATTTAAGAGCTTTATATTTTCCTTCCCCTTTTTCAAAGAACTCGGCGATGAGCGTATCGCTACACCCTCTCGCACTGACTCTTATAAATTGCTTTTATAAAGAGTGCAAGAAATTGAAAGGCTTTTTCAATTCCCGCGCACTTCTTATAACATATATATGTTTAAACGAGAGTTTGAGCAAAGATTATTTCTCTCTTTCTTTACAATCCTTAATCAAACTCATTCGTTTTTTTAATCTTCGGTCGTTGCCGAAGAAAATGATACGGATGAGATCAAAATTATTTTGAAGAGCTATTTATTACTTTATCTCTTAAATAATTTTAATTACTCTCTCTCCTCCATATCATTCCTTTCGCCAAAAGATATTTTTTAAAAATTCCCCTAGCCCCCTTTTACAAAGAGAAAAATAAAAACAGGCTATTAAGAAGAGAAAATCTTAATCGCCTGTTTTTATTGCGCGCTTAAAACAAGTAATAAACAACGATTTTAAAAAGCTCTCTCTTCTTTTTAAACTTTATTCTATTTTCAATGTTCTTTCCCTTTCTCATCTTGACTGAGTATTGTATCATAGATTTGAGAACTTGTCAAGAGCAGTCCAACAACCAACCAAAACATCAGCGAGAGATCATTTTTCCAATATATTGTGTCAACAAGTCCGTGGACCAGAATATAGATCATTAAAGATATTAGAATATTGAATATTGAATATTGAATATTATTATTTTTACGCTTTAACCCCAAACGAAAAAACCAAAACAAAATTAAAACAAATCCGATCAAACCAATCAGACCGGTTTGCAGGTAGAAAGCGAGAAATGTATTGTGCGGCTGTGCCACTGCCCACTCAAGATATGGCTCGTCAAATTTTTCCGAATATGACAAATAAACTTCCTGAAAAGTTCCCGGACCAATTCCAAAAATAGGATTGTCTTTTATAATTTCCATTGAAGCGTTCCAAATCATCAAACGGGAGTGGAGCGAGGAACGGTTTTCCGAGTTTGCTACTTGGTTGAATTTTATGGCGGTTATAGAAACAAAAGCGATGAGAATTATTAGGACCAAAATTTTAGATGACTGTTTTTTTATTTTACGCCCGCCGCGCAGTCTATCGTTTATTGTAGCAGTGGATTCCCGCCTCCGCGGGAATGACAAATGTGACTGCGGGAATGACAAATACTGCTTTGAAATATAAACTTTGTATTTTCTATAAAACAGCCAAATTACCACCGCAAATATTCCCAAAAACGCGCCGTAAGAATGGGTAAAAAATAATGGAATTAAAATAATGATTAAAACAACAACATTTAATGCTTGATACTTAATATGTTTTAATTTTACGCTTTGGAGTGTAGAGCGTAGCGATAGCGGAGTTCTACCTGAAAACAGAATTAAATGTTTTTTCAGGTCAAACTCCGCTCCGCTCCGCTTGACACTCCAAGCATGCAAATCTCGCAATAGAAAAAATAACACTATTAAAAATACCGGCGCCAGATACATCGCAAGATAATTTGGGGAAATATAAAATGCTCTTAAACGACCGTCAAAAGTCAACTCATTATTCAACAAATAAATAATACTTATCAGAGAAACAGCAATTCCCGAAAGAACCCAACTAGCAAGAGATAATTTAATATGTTCTGTTTTTTTAATAACACTCATAAAAACAATAAAAAATAAAAACGGATCAAAAAACCAGCCCTTGCATATTCCCAAACTGGTTCTTAAATCAGACGAATGAAGTATTGATAATATCAAACCGAGAAACAGCAATATAATTCCAATTAATAGAATAGAATTATTTTTTTTAAAATAATTTACACCCCGTTGCAGTCGCTCTGTAGAGAACAGGCATGCCTGTTCTCTACAAGAGCAAACGCGAAATTCGCCGGAGTCTCTCAGCAGAGAACTCCGGCGAAGCAAGATAGAATTTAAAACCAAAGTTAAAAATAATATATAGATCATTATTTCCAAAACCGTTGTCGGAATTCCGAAAATTGAAAATCTGATGAGATATAACGGCATTAAAAAAATAACAGCGTAAATACCGTATCTGATATTCTTGGCGCAGATTAAAGCGAAGATGAAAAAAAATGTTATTAGAAATAGAATCATAGTATTAAATATTAAGTTTTACGCAGAAATCCCCCTAACCCCTTTTGCGAAAAGGAAAACTAACTAAAATTGCCAAAGAAATAATCACTGTAAAAATCGCCAAGATCGTCGGCGAGTAAATCGGAGTATCAAAAAATGAATGAACGGAAAACCAAACGAGAGAACCTATAAGTCCTGCTGATACAATTCTTAAAAACTCATTACCGCTATTTTTACTCGCTTCATACAACTGCCATATTGTTGCGGCTATTAAAGCTATCCAGATAATCAGCGCGAAGATTCCCATTTCCGCCCCGATGTCCAGATATAGATTGTGCGCGTAAACAGGAGTCCGATAAGCAATGGTTGGATTTATTGTCAAGGAGTAATTTCCAGTGCCAACACCAAACAAAAAATTATCCGCAAACATTTCATATCCCTGGTTCCAGTTTTTAATTCTTTCCGTATTTGAACCCTCATTGAAATCAAACGATGACAAAAATCTGCTTGCGACCGATTGGCTTGTTGTTAACAAAAATATAACCGCGATTGCGGAAGCCAATCCCAGAACTATTTTTTTATTAAAACTTATTTTCCGCCAAAGAAGAACTATTACAATGCCAACACCGGCGATCATCCCTAGATATCCGCCACGAGAAAAAGTGAACAGCTCGGCGAGGAACATTGCGAAAAGAATGAAATATAATAATTTGGAATTAAAAAAAAGATTGCTCCGTCGCAGTCTCTCAGCAAAGAACTGCGACAAAAAAGCGCGCAAATCGCCGGAGCCCTCTGCTGAGAGACTCCGGCGGGACGAAAAAGAACTATGTAGACAACAGCTTACATCACTTTTATTACAAAGAACAATCGCCAAGACAATCGGGATCAAAAGCCCGAGATAGAATGAAAACATATGCGGATCAGGGAAAAGAGAGAAAGCGCGCAGAACAGTCGCGCCACTGATATTCACCAGCCAGCTTGGATTAGAAACAACCTCTGCTCCAAAAGTGTTGCCGTAAAAAACAGGCGCGATATATTTGCCCCAGAAGATCATTATCGGGTCAACGCCAATCAAGAATTGTAGCGTAAATTGTACTATTCCAATTATAGACAAAATAAATCCGCTCAGAATAAGCGCTTTGAGAATTTTATGAATATGCGCTATCTGAAATCCCCCCTGCCCCCCTTTGATAAAGGGAGAAAATATTGAAGTAATTATGAAATACAACGGAAAGACAGACAAGAACACAAGTATTTTTCTAATTGCCCTTTCTCCATCTTCTGCTTGGGTTATGGAAAACATTGCTATGAATAAAAAAGCCAGGATTAACAAAGTTTGCAAACTTAATTTTATTATAAATCTTTTCTCGGCAAGCGATTTGATCATCCAAACCATAAAAAGACAAAGAATAAAAACTCTTCCCGAAGCAAGATCAATCCCCGGCATAATATTAAACGCAATTTGAAAAGGAAGATATAGGATTAAAAGCGTCAAAACTTGATTGAAATATTTGAAAGAGATCACGATAAACAAAATCAACGCAAGCATAATTAAAACAGAAAAGTTATACAAAGAAACGGCAACTCCCGCTAAAATCGCCAATATAAAAACACTGGCATATTTCGCATATTTGGAATTTATTCTGTTTTGTGTTTTGTTCATCTTAGCTCAGCTTAGCTTACAAAAAAATAACCTCACAATAATTATGGGCTATTATTTAACTTAAGGCAAATAAGATCATCGTAGAGACGAGGCACTGCCTCGTCTCTACTTGTAATATTATAAATATATGCTATATTACACTAGTAATAATTGCGGATGTAGTTCAGTGGCTAGAACGTCTCCTTGCCAAGGAGAAGGTCGCCGGTTCGACTCCGGTCATCCGCTCAAGAATTATTAAAGGAAATAAAAAAGCAACGAGATTCACCTTGTTGCTTTTTTAAAATAATGGCACCGTTATCAACTCGGTTATCAATTATTGGTTATTTGTTATGGGTTAATTCTGTGCCGAGGGGCGGACTTGAACCGCCGACACAAGGATTTTCAGTCCTTTGCTCTACCGACTGAGCTACCTCGGCGAAAATCATATTAACATTTTAACATACTAACATTTTAACATTACTCCTTTTTTAGAGATTGCATAGACTTTCAAAGCATTGCTCCTATCTCTTCTGCTAATTCTACCATTTCTTTATATTCTTTTTCATTAATGTATTTCTCCATTAAGCAAAAATGTAAAAGATATTTTGATTCTTTCAAAGAACCGTATGATATTTCCCAGAAGTTTAATTTAACTGCTTTTTTATGACGAGCAAATCCTTCAATATAATTTAGGATTACCGACAATGAAGATCTGCGAATTTGTGAAGTAACTCCACATAGTTTTTCTTTGGGGAAATTCCTGCTTAGTTTATAAACTAAATGAACATATTTATCCATTTTAATTTTCGACTGTTCTGAAAAATTATTCTGCATTTTTGTTAAAATGCTAACATGTTTTTGTGCCGAGAGAGGGACTTGAACCCTCACGCCCATAATGAGCACAGGCCCTCAACCTGCCGCGTATACCAATTCCGCCACCTCGGCTAGTTCACAATTTAAAACTTAGAATTTGTAAAGAAATAACATTTCATAATTTCGCCAGAATGTGCGCCAGATACACCTGAAAAAAGATAAAGAACAACCGAGTTATTTTAAAGCTTTCTTTAGATGCAAATAGTGTGCATTATGGATAAAATTTGAAAGGTTATTTATTTACAAGCTCTTCTTTCAATCTACAGACATAACCATATCATTCTAATAAAAAAATCCTATTTAGTCAAGGAAGGTAAAGAGAGTTCCGCTTTATTTTTTTCTTCTATCTTCGCCAGTTTTATAATATCAACAGCAAAAGCAATTGATAAAATTGTGTGTCCGATGAAAGTAAAAATTCCCGGAATTTCAAACCAGTTTGTTCCATAAAGCAAAGGCAGATGAATAAACACAAATCCCGCAAAGACAAGACGTCCGAAAACAGTTCTTTTTTCATAATAGACATACCCAAGCCCCCAGAAAAAGAAATTTATAATCGCCGCGGTAAAAGGGTTTTTATTATTCATTGTTATTTATTTTAATCACAAATAACATTCCATTCTCCACCAAGCGGATCTAAGTAGCCCCATCCTATTAAAACAAAATCAATTATGATCCAGGAAATAAAAACTATTATAAATCCGATAATAACATATTTGAGCGCTGTTTTCGCATGACTTTTTCTTTCAGAGTCTCCTGAAGAAGTTATAAATAAAAGCCCTGTTATTATTAACGCCAGCACGGCAATGCCCGCCACCAACATTAACAGAAAATTCATTATGTTATTTACCATTAAGAGAAAAAAACACATATCGCATGGAAGTGTGTCGTCCCATGAAGTTCTTGAATCATCCCAAGCCCTGCCGCATGGCACAAGCCCACCAACCGTCATTGGAACTTCCTTACCATAGACCACCTCTAAATTACTAAGCGTATAATCCCCTGCTGTAATAGAAAAAATTTCAAGCGGAACCTCACAATCTCCCATTGCGTCTGGGGTACAACCTGCCAGCGATACGGTGATAGCCGCACAAGGCAATGAATTTGTACAAGTTAGGGTTCCGTCTGTACATACTTCAAACGTATTTGTACTGGAAAGGGGTGTGCCTATCGTTCCTGCGCCAATTTTTAAATTTTGCGGAATTGTCCGAAGTCCGGTCATATCAGAGTAGTTATAAAGAGTGCCGCCAATAGAAACAGATCCTATAGGAGAAACTACTGGAGGAATCACTGAAACAACCGCGGTACAAGTAGCCACATTATCCGGTCTTAATTTTAGAACATGACCGTCGTACGGAACAACCCAAACATTATTATTAGAATCAACCGCTACGCCAACGGTATTGTGCCCCGTGTTATAAGGCGGACAATACTGTGATCCGTCTGGCTTAAATGAATAAACCGTTCCCGACCCTCCATTGTCACTTCCCACCCAGATATTTCCATTAAGATCAGACGCAATTCCTCTTCCTCTTGTTGAAACTCCTCCGACAAGAGATTTAGGAAAACCACTCGCAATTGTCCCCGGAACCGTAGTGCCATATCCGTTAATTTTATAAACGCCATTTCCGCAACATGTCGCGAGCAAAATATCTCCATTGACATCCATCCCAATTCCATACGGTCCGCCATTACTAATAACAATTGATTTGACAACAGTTCCGGTATTCACATCTATAGCCTGCACTCTCCCCGCCCCCCTATTAGAAACCCAGACATAGCCAAATTGATCGGCAATTAAACCATAAGGACTGCCAGCAACAGCGTTAACAGTCAGCAAAACCGCTCCCGTCACAGGATCCATTTTCACTACATTGCCGCTACTATAATTTCCAACCCAGATAAATCCGTTCACATCCCCCGTAACTCCCCTTGGACCAGCCCCGGTCGCGTAATTTCCGACAACTTTGTATTCTCTGCAATCTTCATTTCCCGTTCCGCAGGCTACATTATTTTTGCATGTTCCCGTTCCATCGCCGCATACGCCTCCACTGCAATCACCCGGACAAGAATAAATAGTTTCGTCCGTCCCGCACAAGCTGTCGCCGCATCCTCCTCCCGCAGGCTGATCACCTGTCAAAGGAGACAATTTTGTCACATTATTGCTATTTCTATTCGCCACCCAGACATCTCCGCCCGGGATCACAAATGTTCTGGAGGGATTGGACCCTACCGTATATATGGCGACAACTCCTTCAAATCCATTTCTTGTGTCAATTTGATACAAAAGTCCGTTTGTTTTCGGCACCCAAATATACGGCGTGCCAATCTCCGATGCCGGGTCAGATAAATTCATGTCAACCTTCACACTATAAACAGTCGCGCCAGCGGGAAGAGAAATCGTAGGACAATCAGTGATCGTGCCACAAGTTGTTCCTCCGCCGGGAGGAAAAGAAATGTCAAAAGTTGAATTGCCATCCGAGAAAGTTGTCAGTGGCGGCTGGCATTGCACTATAACAGGAAATTGCGCGTCCATAATGCGCGGCGCTATAAAAAATAAACCGAGAATAATCATTAAAAGTCCCAGTGATTTTGTTTTTGTCATATAGTTCTATTTTAATATATAACTTGCGCAGATTCATAATTTATAATATCTATTCAATTTCCCCAATTTTACTTACCCTCCATTCATTGCCAATTCTAGTCATAATTATCTCAATATTTTTTTCAACACTGTTAATAATAAGATTGTCGGGATCTCCTTCATAATAATCTCCGTTTTCGTCAACCCAAACCATTGTATCTCTTTGAACGATCGCGCAGGAAAGATTATCAATCCTCAATTTTATATTCAACTTTGCTTCTGTATTTGTAAATAAAATAACTTCGGGATTCAACAATTCAGCTCTCGCAGTGAAATATCTTCGCGGCTGTCCCTCTATTTCCTTTTTCATTTTTTCCACTTTGATTTCTTCTCTTTTTTTCATTTCATTCGTCATATGGCAATACTGCGATTCTATATTTGAAAAATCCCCCCAGGCGTAAGAATAATAATTAATGGCAAAATTCCCCGCTATTATTTTTGCTTTTTCTTCTTCCGTTAGTTCTTGTTTTCCTCCTGATTCTTCCAACTGCCAATTTTCCCGCGGCTTCGGCTCTGAAATTTCGCCATTTTTATTTTTTCTAAAAAAAACTAGTCCGACCAGCATAAACAGAAGAAAAGCAATTATTACAATTTCCAATAAATTTTTTTTAGTCATTTTGAAAATTAAAAACTCTAGTTAAATTATACCGCATTTTCAAAACTAAATCAAAGGGAGAAGCGTATTAATACTGCAATTTATAAATACAAATTCCGCTTTTCCTTTTTATTTCAAAATCACAACTATGATCATCAAGATTTTCCAGCCGCGCAGTTAATTCAAAACCTTCCCCGTCAACCGACTTATAACTATAGTAATATTCAGGATCTTTCGGATCAATCGGAATACTTTTATCGTTAACAACAGATTGAATTTTGCCGGCTACGGAGCTGCCTTTGCTAAGAGAAATAGCTGTTCGGCTTATCGGATAAATTCCATTTTCCGTTTTATAACGCTTTAACATTTTGGAAATAGAATACAAATCTGATACTCGCTGCTTGTCTCTGCTTTTTATATCATTTTTAGGAATTTCCTTTTCATCGTCTTCTTCGTGTGTATCAAATTCATCAAATCTATCGAAACTATTATAAATATTCGAAATATCATCTTCCAAAGAAAAACATTGTCTGCCTTTTTCTTTAAACTGAGCGCAGATTTCGTAATCCTCGCCACTGTCAAGCTGATGATATTCATACGACTCTTTTGTTTCAGGATCTGTAAGCCCCACATTCAACTCGCTTAATGATTCCGGATACTCTTCATTATCATCATAATATATTGATAGCTCTGTTTTAATTTGCGTTAAAGCCGAATAACGTGCGGCGTCTGTAGCTTTATCTTTGGCACTATTTAGACCTGCAAGTCCGATTGAAATGAATATTAATGGTATAGTTATGGCACCTAACACGCCAACGGCAATAAATAACTTTTTCGTTTTTGCAAACGGTTGAAATTCAAAACCTCCCTTAATCTTCCTTAAATTATCATAAATTAAAAACATATAAACCATTATTAAGGGAGTGAGAGCTATGGAAACCAAATTTCCTAAAATTGGTATTAGCATCAAGATAATAGATGCCGCAATCATAACTCCGAACAAAACTATATACATAAACAAAAATCGCCAAAGCACCGACCACCAATACCCTCTCACATATTCTCTGCTTTTTAAAATTGCGTCCATTCCTTTCAAATTCTCCGTGACAACAATAAAGATTGCAAAACTAAACCAAACCGTGAAAATAAATCCGGGAACGGCAAAGAAAATAAACCCGCCCATTGTTATAAATCCTACCAATACCGAAACCCAGAAAAAAGATTTTATTTTACTCTTACTTTTTTGATACGATTCTTTTATTCCAATATCTCCGTTATTTTTAATCGCGTAAATCAGTGCAACTTGGCTCCAAATTTGGGCAATTATTATTACTGAAAAAAATAAAATAAATAAAATAAGAAAAGTAATGAAGCTAATTGGAGAATCTCCAAGCCCACCGCCAAAAGACGCATTTTCAAAAGTATTTATTAGCCCCAACGACCAAAGCATTATTCCCAGAATAATAACAGCTGGAATTATAAGTAATATTGGCGCAACCGTTATTCCCAGAAGGGTTTTCCATCTCGCTTTATACATTTTCCACGCTTCCGATAATAATTCCGTCGGTTTCTTTAAAAACACGGCTGGCTGATTAGAGTTTGGCGTTGATGTAGGAGAAACAGGAAAAGGTGCAGAATTATTTTTCGCGCCGCTGTTCATACCATCAACATTATTCGCCTGCCTAGAGTCCATATTATCTCTTAATTTCCCTTCCGACTTTATTTTCTCAAAGTCCATTTTCTTTGGATCAATTTCCATATTTTTGTTTTAGTTGATTATTTTATATTTTTGAAATATTTTTTAGTTTTCCTAATTTCATCTTCATCCTCAATCAGTTCGCCCTTATAAAGTTTCCACAGAAGTAACGGCACCCCGCAATCTTTGCACTTTCCCCATTTGCATCCGCCATTATTTTCTTTAGACAATTTTTTACACATCGCGATTTCCCTTTCAAAAACTTCTTTTTTGATCATAAATTTTTTCAGTCCCATTTTGCGGGATAATTTTTTGTTTGGCATAGAATTTAGAATTGATTATTTGATATTTTTCTACGCCGTCTTGACGGCGGTTGGGTGGAGCGTGGAAAACATGTCTTTTCGTAATCGATCATTTTGCCCTATTTTAAATCGCTTTGCCCAACCCCTGTCAAGACAGGGTAGAAGCAATATCCTAATATCTAATATCCAATATCCCAATATTATCGTTTCTTCCCCAACCAAACCATCGTCTTCAAAACCGTATCGGGCGTAAGGAAGATGCTGCCAATTCTTTCTTAACTATTTTAGTATCACACCAATGCTATTACGCAGATACTCCCAGCCGAAAACATTCCCTTCGCTTCTTTGCTGTTTTAGATTGCCGCCATAAATAACATAAGAATCTTTTCCGCTACCTTGCGATAGATTATTGTAATATTTTAATCCCTTGAAATAATTATCGGTAATTGTTTGTCTTGACTTTATTTCAATGGGTATTATTTTATTGGGCGCTTCAATCAAAAGATCAATTTCATTTCCCGCTTTATTTCTCCAAAAATAAACATTCGGCGCTTCTCCTTGATTATATTTATATTTAATAAATTCCGAAATTACAAAAGACTCAAAAATGCCTCCTTTTAAATAATGATTTTTAATTTGTTTTTTGTCCGTTAAGCCAAGCAAAGAACACAAGAGACCGGAATCATAAAAATAAATTTTTGGCATTTTAGTAACCCGTTTATTGTAGTTTTTGTGATGCGGACACAATAAATAAATAATAAAACTTGCTTCTAAAATTGTCCGTTTTTATTTTTATCACAAAATCTTATAAACAATACCAATCTTATTATTTTATCCTACAAAATCCCAATAATTTTCTCTATTGATTGTCTCAAATTCCGAATCGCCGTAGGTATTTAAAAATTCTTGGGGAATTTTTTTCTTATCAGCGTTCCATTTAAATTCAAAGGCGAATAACTTGCCGTCTCTCTCTTCAATATAATCAACTTCTTTCTGCGTATATGTCCGCCAGAAATAGTAATTGGCAAAAACACGGTTATTGCTGTTGCGCTTTATTCTTTCCATAATACAAAAGTTTTCCCAAAGAGCGCCGCGATCATTCCTGATTTCCAGTTGATTAAAATTTTGAATCAAGCTGTTTCTAATCCCCAAATCGTAAAAATAAATTTTTACCGATTTGGAAATTTCTTTGTGCAAATTACGGCTAAAAGATCTCAAACTGAAAATAACAAACGATTGCTCTAGAAGATTAAGATATTTTTGAACTGTTAATCTGCTAATACCTAATTGTCCGGCTATTTCAGAATAAGAAACTTCATTCCCTAATTGCAACGCTAGCAATTGAAGTAAATTGACAATAACGCTCGATTTTTTCACTCCCTCAAAAGAAAGGATATCTTTATATAAATAGTTGGAAGATATTTCATCCAACCTGCTTCGCGCGTCGTCTTCGGACAAAAAGAAAACTTCCGGATAAAAACCAAAACGCAGAATATTTTCCAATTTTGCTTCTATTTCAAAACGGCTATTCCATTGTTTGGCTTCTGAGATGGAAAACGGGTAAAGAATAAAAGTGTTAGTTCTGCCGGTAAGTGGCTCATTTATTTTATTCGCCAAATCAAAAGAAGATGATCCTGTGGCGATAATTTGAATATCCGGATATGTGTCAATTAAAATTTTGAGGATTAAGCCGATATTAGCAATTTTTTGCGCTTCGTCTAAAATTATTAATTTATTTTCGCCAAGATAGCTTTTTAGCTTTTCCGCCTCGGGCGTAGATAGCCCCCGCTGAACAGATAACAATTCACAGTTTAAATAAAGCTTTTTATCACTATATTTGTCAAAAATTCGCTTAACAAATGTGGTTTTACCGACCTGTCTCGCGCCATAAATAATAATGACTTTATTTTTAAAAAGCCGTTTTTCTATCTGAGATTGAATTAAACGAGGTAAAAATGACATCTTAATAACATATTTAATGAAAATACCGTAATCACACTTACAATATTACAGTAAATTTTGATATTTGTCAATCTTAGCACTAAAATATTAAATTATGTGTAATTTTTTCATTATTTTAATTGTCTCATTTCTAATACTCTGATTGTATCATTTTGAGACGATTGATACAACGAATAAAACATTGAGGGAACAAATTTGCAACTCATTTCTTTTATTTTGAAGTCTTAATGATTTTTATTTGCTTGGGAAACATTGAGAGTTATTTATAAAATAGTTCCTGCGGAAGTTTACAACTTGGAATCAGTGGAAAATATAGACACCCTTTTAATTTTCTCATCCTTTTCTTCAATCATAAAACTAATATACAAATCACCAAGCTTTTGTTGAGGAAACCTAAAGACTACATTGTATCGCTCAGCATACCTTCCGTATTCTCTATTTAACATTATCAAAATATTTTCATCTTTCACAGTCTGATGAAATTTATATCCCAAAGCTTTATTGCTGTTAGTGATTCTATCCGCGTACTCTTGAAAATACACGATATTTTTTGAATATTCTTCAAGAGCCAAATTTTTTATTCGGTCTGTATCTGTAATTTTTATATCATTATCTGGCTTTATGCATTTAACAGAATTATCTTCTTCAACCACGCCCTTAAATTCCAGAACATCGCCATCAGCAATTTCATGACTAGAATCACATAATATATAATAAACACGATCCATGTCTCTATGGAAAATTACTATTGGTCTTTGAAATTTTTTATTATTTTCCGTACCGATAAATTCAGTATCATCATAGTTATATCTTACAATTCCTTTTATTTCAGTTTCATATCCTAAATTTCTAAATGCGCCCCAATTACTTAGAGAACTGGTCCCAAAATCACCTGGGAAGCTTTTTAAAGAAACATCATAAAATGCAACTGAATATAATATTTGGCTCTCTTTAACTTTACTTATTTTATTATTAAACTTATTTCTTTCGTTTACTTTCGTCTCAAATGTGATTGGCTTAAAATAAGCAACGACTGCAATTATCGCTAAAGCAGGCAAAATAGCTAAAACGATTTTTTTAATTTTTGGCATATTTGTTTTGTTAGATGCAAATTTTGCTTATAAATTTTATCACAGAACCAGGTTTGAGATTTAGTATCCTCGCACCTCAGCTCCATAGCCCTGCAGGGCTATGGAGCCAACAACCTAATATCCAATATCTACTTCTTCTTCCCCAAATAAATCATCGTCTTCAAAACCGTATCAGGCGTTAAAGAAATACTGTCAATCCCCTCTTTCACAACAAACTCCGCAAAATCAGGAAAGTCGGACGGCGCTTGACCGCAGATGCCAACTTTTCTTTTTCGTTTGTGAGCGCCCTTGATCAACTGCCTGATCAGAATTTTTACCGCTTCGTTTTTCTCGTTGGCAATATGAGACAAATTTCCGTTGTCACGATCTATCCCCAGAGTAAGCTGGGTCAGATCGTTGCTGCCGATTGAGAAACCGTCAAAGATCTTCGCAAATTCATCAACCAAAAGAATATTTGAAGGAATTTCCGCCATTACATAAACTCGCAAACCATTCTTGCCGCGTGGCAGTCCTGCTTCTTTCATCACTTCCAAAACCTTTTTTCCCTCTTCAACTGTTCGGCAGAACGGAACCATTACGATGACATTCGTCAGTCCGAATTCCTCGCGAACTTTCTTGATTGCTTCACATTCTAACTTGAACGCTTCTTTATATTTTTCGTCATAATATCGTGAAGCGCCACGCCAGCCGATCATTGGATTTTCTTCGCTCGGTTCAAAATATTTTCCGCCGATCAAATTAGCATATTCGTTGCTCTTGAAATCAGAGAATCGCACAATGACATCTTTTGGATAAAAAGCCGCGCCCAATTTTCCAATCCCCTGCGCCAGTTTATCAACAAAAAATTCTGTTTTGGTTTTATAGCCAGCCGTAATTTTATTTATCTTGCCAGCTATCTGCCGGTCAATTCTTACTCCCTTAATTCTTCCATCCATCGCCATTAAAGCCAGCGGATGAACTTTAATCGTGTTGTTGATAATAAATTCCTCCCGCGCCAAACCAACTCCTTCATTGGGAATAAACGATTGCGTAAACGCCTGATCCGGTTCAGCAAGATTCATCATTATTTTCACTTTTGGTTTTTTGATCTTGCCAATATTTATTTTCTTGACTTCAAAATCAAGCAACCCTTCATAAACATATCCTTCTTCTCCTTCCGCGCAGCTCACGGTCACATCTTTTCCGTTCTTGATAACTTCCGTGCAAATCCTCGTTCCCACAACGCAGGGAATTCCAAGCTCGCGAGAAACGATCGCCGCGTGGCAAGTTCTCCCGCCGGAATTCGTCACGATTGCGGAAGCGATCTTCATAATCGGCTCCCAATCCGGATCGGTCATTTCAGTAACCAGAACTTCTCCCTTTTTAAAACTTTCAATACCACTGACATCTTTGATAAGATTAACTCTTCCTTTGCCGATCTTATATCCCACACTTGCGCCGGAACAAAGAATTTTAGACTTTACAGGCTTTTGACTTTCAATTAATTTATATTCTTCAAGAACATTTACATCGCGAACGCTCTGCGCCGTTTCGGGACGCGCCTGAACAATAAACAGCTTTCCCGTCACTCCGTCTTTCGCCCATTCCATATCCATCGGTCTTTTATAATATTCTTCAATAATCGTCGCCCATTCCGCAAGTTTCAAAATTTCTTTTTCCGTAATGCAAAACTTTTTTCTATCTTCTTTCGGAACCGCAACATTTTTTGTTGATGATTTTCCTTCCGTGCTATAAATAAGTTTCAATGCTTTTGAACCAAGCCTCTTTTCTATAATTGGACTAAATCCTTTTTTGAGCGTTGGCTGAAAGACATAGAACTCGTCAGGAGTAACTTTCCCCTGAACAATATTCTCACCAAGCCCATAAGCGGCATTTATCAGAACTGCATCGCGAAATCCCGACTCCGTGTCAATTGAAAACATCACTCCGCTGATTGCCCGATCAGAACGAACCATTTTTTGAATCCCGACTGAAAGCGCGATCGTGAAATGATCAAACCCTTTGTCCTCGCGATATGAGATCGCGCGATTCGTAAAAAGCGACGCGATGCACTGATGAGTGGCATAGACGACATTATGAATTCCTTTGATATTCAAATAAGTATCCTGCTGTCCCGCAAAGGACGCATCCGGCAAATCTTCCGCCGTCGCGCTTGATCGTACCGCGGTATCAACATTTTTCCCATACATCTTTTCCATTTTTTCATAAGCCACGGCAATTTCATCAGCTAGATGATCGGGAAACTTAGCAGACATAATTGCCTGTCTAACCTTTTCTCCTCTTTCTGATAAATTTCTAATGTTGTGCGTATCAAGATCGCTCA
>CAZBCK010000024.1:0-8422 GCA_964490635.1 uncultured Candidatus Saccharibacteria bacterium
TCAATAATCTCTCTGTTTGCGACATTTTCAGCTCTTGGTGGGAAGGAGAGGCGGTGGTATTAAGAGAAAATATGGACGGGCAAAAACTCTTTATCGCCGTTTAATTGAATCTGATCAAATATCTGAAGAAGAAAAAGAATTATTGACAGTAACTTATCAATTACTCAATCCGGCTGAATTAAAAAGAACAATTAATAAAAAACTGGATAACCTTTATGAGATTTATAAAAAGAAAAATAATCAAGAAAATATCAATTCCATTAAACAATTAGCTCCTTCTATAGTGTCATTTTCTAGCATGGCTCAAAAAGAGAGATTTCGGTGTCATAGTTAAATGATTTGACACGAATTGTCTGCAATCCTAAATTAAAAGATTCCTCAAAGCTCATTATCTGATTGCTGTTTTCTTTTCTAATAAAATATCTGTTTTTAAAAGCAATTGGTTTAAGAGGACTTTCTTTAATCGTAAAAATCAAAACTTTTTTATTCTTGATTTTAATAATATCCGTCATTGGCATTAAAAACGGATAGGTCTTATTTTTAATTTCATTTATCCATTTAAGAATACTTTCCTTGCCAATTTTAATTCCTTTAATTTTACTCTTGTCATCAACGCCAAGTAAGATTTTTCCGCCTTTAAAATTAGCCATAGCCACATTGTATAAATCAAAATTTCTCTTTTTCCTCATCTCATTGCTTATTATTAAAATATTTTTTTCAATCTGTTTATCCGTGATTTTTTGTTTTTCAAACATATCTAAAAAATTTTTATTATATTTATATCCGTATCCGCAAATTTCTTTTTTTATTCCCCAACCTCAACTTCAAACACTTTATCTCCGCTTAATACATACATCTTTTCTTCTTTATCATCAATAGTAATATTCTTTAAATCACTAAAACTTCCGCTTATATATTGCTTGATCAATTTGCCGCTAATTTTATCAAATAATACAACTCTGTTTTTTTGCGGTTCGGCAATATAAAGATATTTTAAATCTAATCTCGTGTATATTTTCGTTGGACTGGAAATTGGATCGCCGAGTTTTTCAATTGAAAAATCACTATCGTCGCCAGATTTAAATTTACTGCCTCTCAAATATTTGTCAACGCTTCCGTCGGATTTCAAAACATAAATTGATCCGTCAATCGCCAGCGACACGGCATTTCTAATATCTGCTTCAGGATCTTCAATCCATATTTTTTTCCTGCCAAATTCACTCGCTGATTTTGTATACTTATAGATTTGATTTGAATCCGGTTCAAGCAAATACAAGAAAGAACTATAAGACGCTATATCCTTCGCATTTGAAACACTGCTTAAAAAATCCATATCTTTGAAACTTAGTTCTTTCTTTTTTACATTAAATACCACTATCTTATTTAAGTCGGTCAAGAAAATAATCTCTCCTGTTTTTTCCATAGCAGTTGAGACTTTAAACTTTCCAACATCATCTCCAATTTTTGCCTGAATAATATCCGCTTTATTGTTCTCAAAATCAGCTTGGTACAAAGAATTATCAGACGAACCGAAAATATAATGCTCTTTGCCAATTTTTATTATCCCGCTGGCGTTTTTCAGTTTATCCGTTTGACTTAGGTCAATCGCTACTTTCGGATCATCTATTCTATCCACAAAATCAACTCTGTCAGATTGAGCTTGAATTTTCTTTAATAGAATGTCTGCTTCGTCACCCAATTTTTCGTATTCATTTTTAACTTCAAGCGCAGACATTTTCGCGCTGGTCAGAAGTTCTCTTGCCATTTCAAAATCACCATAAATTACAATACTTTCTACTTTATTTATTTTACTTTCCGCTTGAGATAGAACATTGCTATATTTTTCAAATTTATCATTTTCTCTTTTTTGATAATTCGTAGATACTATATTCCAAACCAAGACAACGGCAATAACCGCGAAAATAGCTAACAAATGTTTATTTTTTACTGGAATTAATCTTACCCGTTGAGACGATTTTGCTTCAGTTCCAGCTGAAACTTCTTTTAAAATATCGTTATCTGTTTTTTCGGTTGTTTTTCTGACACGATTTGCAAGAGGCGCAATAACTCTAATTTTTATAAAACTAAGAACACCATTTAGGATTTTCAGTAATTTTTTCGGAAGACCACTCCTGGGCTTCTCTTCAGAATAATCGCTTTTTTCTATTAAATCATCAAGGCTTACACCATTTTCTTCATATTTTTCTTTTTTAATAATTTCCGTTTTATCACTATCTGTCTTTTCTTCTTCCGTCTCTTTAAAAATTTCTGTTTCTTCTTTTTCTTCATTACTTTCATCTTCCTTTTCTTCATACTCTTTTATTATATTCTCAAGGCTTACTTTTTCCTCTTTTTGAGAGATTTGACCACTCACTGTTTTGCTAAATCCGGAAATATTGACACTAACATTTGTTTTTTCTTTTTCGAAAACATTATCACTTCCTTTTTCCGCCCATTTCTTTATTTTCTCATCAGCGTATTTTTTTATTTCTTCCTGAAAAGCAGGAGTTGTTTCTTCTTCTTCACAGACTTTTTCAATAACCGGTTCTATCTCAGTATAAGACAATTTATCCCTTTTTTGCTCCTTTTTTCTAATTTTCATAATTAACAATCCTGCCATATCTATATTTTTTTCTTGTTCAATTGAATTTTGCAATTTTTCCACAAACTCATTAAAATCAAGCGATAACGATAATTTTTTTAATTTTTCCAGTGAAAATATGTTAAAAAATTCAGGAGTGGCAAATAGAGCGATATCTTCAATTTCCAGTTCCCCGCTGGCAATATTTGCAAATGTCCTAAACGGATGCATTTTTTCCTCTTTAATTATTTTTTTTCCGATATCAGTAATTTGCCCGCTTCTAATAAGCAATGTTTTACAATTTCCCGTTTGGCTTAAATGAAGTTCATTTTTTGAATGCACAGCGCAGATCATATTCAGATTACCTATCCAATCAATATTGCCCTGCTCTGCAATATCCGAAAGAGTTGCATTCGCTTTGTGTAGACTTGCTTCCAAACTTTCAATTATAGTTCTTTTTGTGTTTGAATAAAATTCTTTTTTTATGATAGATGCAAGCAGATTGACAAAATAGGAAGAATTCTCTGAAACATTTGTAATCTCTCCGACGATATATAAATTTCCAAGCGCTTGTTCGCCAATATTTTCCGGCTCATAGACAAAAACATCACAGAATGATTTTTCTTCTTCGCTGGAAAAAACAATTTCCCTAACTTCCACACTTATTTCTTTATTTGAATTTTTCATTTATTTTACAGATAGAGACAAAACATTTTTTAACTTAATTATTATAACGCTTTTTAGTTATTTTAGCAATATTTACAATTTACATAAATAAATTAGACATTAATAGCTATTTATTATAAAATAAAGCTAGGTAATAAAAAAACGATTCAAGCAATGTGCATATGCTCAAATTTCTTTTAAAATCTCTTTTTGCCGTGTTTATAATTTTGGCAATATTTATCTTGGTTTTTTTATATGACATTTTTTCCACAGGACAAAAAATATTCTCCGGCAATGAAAATTCATCAATTATAAAACAGCTTGGTGAACTGGTTTTCAATCCGGCGGAAAAATTGAAAGGTGAAGACGGAGAAAGAATAAACATTTTGCTTTTGGGAATTGGCGGAGAAGGACATAGCGGAGGTGAGCTTACAGATACAATTATGATCGCAAGCATAAAACCAACGACAAATGAAGCATCTCTCCTTTCAATTCCGCGCGATTTATATGTTCAAGTTCCGGATGCGAACAGAGGCAGTAAAATTAATGCTGTAAAATTTTTGGGGGATAAAAGCAAAGAGAAAAACGGGATTGAATTGCTAAAGCGAACAGTGAGCAAAATATCAGGCTTGGATATTCACTATTATGTTCAGCTTGATTTTAAGGGTTTTATAAAAATAATTGACGATTTGGGAGGAATTGATGTTTATCTGAAAAATGATATAAATGATCCGGCATATCCAAATTTTAGCCACGGTTACGATCCTTTTTATATAACAAAAGGCTGGCATCATTTGGATGGCGCGACAGCGCTTAAGGTGGCGCGTTCCAGACATAGCAGAATGGGTGATTTTGATCGTATAGAAAGACAGCAGGACATAATAAAAACTGCAAAACAAAAAGCTTCTGAGAAATATTCAAAATTTGATATTTTCACTTTTAAAAAAATACTTGATTCTATGAGCGATAATTTAAAAACTGATATTCAAGTCAAAGAACTTCCAAGGTTTTATAAAATTTCAAAGAAAATTAAAAATCATAAAATTACAACAGAAGTAATTGATACAAAAAGATATTTGAATAGAACATATATTGGAGCAGGATATACTTTACAGGCAAAAGACAGAACTTACAATGATATCAAAAACTTGAATGAGAGTATATTCAATATTGAAATTTCAGAAGAGGAGAAAGAGTTGATCAAAAATGAAAATGCGTTAATAGAAATACAAAACGGCACTAATTCTCTTGACCTGGCGAATAAAATAGCGGAGGATTTGGAAGATTTTGGATATAAGATCATAAATTCAAAAAATATAGATGCTCCTGATTTTTTAGGGGTTCGCATTTACGATAATTCAAAAAAAACCAAACCAAACACACTTGAATTTTTGAAAGAAAAGTTCAATGCTGTTATAATGGAAATGCCTAACGATGAATTTACCAAAGCGGATTTTGTGATTGTGCTGGGGAAGGGATTTTAGTTAGTATCAAGTATCAAACAAAATTAATATCAAGCTAGATACTTAACCCTTAACCCTTAACCCTTAATACTTAAATTATGAAATTATTTATTGGTCTCGGAAACCCAGACGAAAAATATAAAAAAACCAGACATAATACCGGTTTTTTGGCCATTGACAAAATAGCGGATAATTTTCAATTTCCGTCTTTTGAATTTCACAGAACATTTAACGCGGAAATTTCAGAAGATATGATTAACAGTGAAAAAATTATTCTGGTAAAACCACAGACATTTATGAATAATTCCGGCGTAACGGTTAAAGCTATGCTGGATTACTATGGAATAGGACTGGAAAATATCATTGTAATTCATGATGATTTGGATATTATAATAGGAGAATATAAAATATCAAAAAACTGCGGATCCGCGGGGCACAGAGGTGTTCAATCAATTATGAGTTATCTTGGAACGGAAGATTTTACGAGGGCAAGAATTGGGATTGGAATTAATTATAGAGGACTTGCGGTTTTATTTAGAGAAGAAAATCGTAAAAAAATTCCAAAGGAGAAATTTGTGTTGCAAAGATTTAATAATGAAGAGATAATGGAACTTGAAAAAGTTTTTGAAGATATTGCGGATAATATTATGGACTTACTTGAGGAATAAAAGTTGTCATTCTAAAAAAAATGTTTGTTGGCTCCATAGTGGCGATAGCCCTGTGGAATCTGACTGCAAATCGTTATTAAAAACAAGGATGTCATTCTGAACTTGTTTTAGAATCTTCGTTCTATTAGACATAATCTATTTTACTTGCAACAACGCTGGACAATCTAACATGTTAGCTAAACAATTTAGTGTCCACTATCCTGTCTATAAGCGCAAGATTTACACTAAGAAGCGTAAATCTTGACTCAGGCTACTTCACGCGGCGTAAGGAGGGATTGCCACGCTTTTGCCACTCATAGACAGGATGGTAAATACTAATTACTGATTTAATGTCCATTATCCTGCCCATAAGCGCAAGATTTATGTTAAAAAAACATAGACCTTGACTCATGGCTACTCGCACGGCTTTAAGGAGGGATAGCTGTACTTTTGCCGCTCACGGACAGGATAACAAACATTAGACTTTTTTCACACCCAACTAAGAACTTTATCACATAATTAAAAACTTGTCAACCCCATTTCCAAATCCTGATCCACCCGCACTTTTCGTTGGTGTCGTTCCCGCGTAAGCGGGAATCCTGGTGGAATATCTTTTAAACCATAAATATCATAAAACATTACTTCTAATTTGTTCACAATGCTTTTGTTGTAAAGATAATGGTTGATGATATTGCGTCTGGATTCCCGTTTTCACGGAATGACAGAAAAGATTAATAACAAGAAAGATTATTAAAATAAAACGATTATTTTTTAAATGAAAAATAAACCTGACAAAAAATTCAAAATTCATTTATATATCTGCATTGCGGTATTTTTTGTTTTATTGGCAATTATTCTGTATTATAGTTTTGGCTATAAGTATAATATCGACAATGGCAAAACAGTACGAGTCGGGGCTATTATAACAAAAATTGAACCGAAAAAATCCGATATTTATATTGACGGAAAACTTTTTAAAAATAATCTGCTTGGAGATCTATTCAGCGATTATGTTAAAATAGAAAATTTAAGCGCTGGTAAACACAATATTAGAACTACAAAAGATGATTATTCTACTTGGGAGAAAAATATAGAAGTGGAAGGAGGATACATCACTGAATTTAAAAATGTCGTTCTTTTGAGAAATAATTATAAGGAAAATATGTTATTGTTTAATATGGCAACAAACCCGGAATCAGATGATAATATCTGGGCAAATAACAGAAAGGATAAAATAGCATATCAGAAAATAGATGAGGAGAAATCAAATGTTTTTGTTTTTGACACAAGAAATAACAGTCAGAAAGCAATTGTTAATTTTAATATTTTGCCACTGGAAAAATGCAAGAACTGTAATTTTGATAATATTATCTGGTCCAACGATGACACAAAAATAATTTTAAGGGTAAATTGTGATGAAAATTACTCGCGATATCTGGTTGATCTTGAGAACAAAGACAAAATATACAAGCTTGACACTATTTTGGATCCAAACAAAAAAATAAAAAACGATTGGAATTTTCATTTTGGCAAATCGTTATTTTATTTAAAAAATAATTCTCTATACAAATTTGATTACGCCAAGCTTAAATCGGAAAAAATTATAGTCGATATATCAGGTTTTTCAATTATCGGAGATTTTGTGTATTACTTCAAAATGAATGACAATAATTTATATTCAATAAACTATTTAAAACCAAATACCCCGAAAAAAATATTTACAATGAACGATAATTTTAATTCTAATCTACCGTCAAGAATAATCAAATCAAGAAAAAATACATATCTTATATTATCAGAATCCGGAAATTTATATTTTGTAAACGAGAACAATAGAATAACATTTGTAAATTCTTTTGTAAAAAATGTTTATTTTTCAAATAACGATAAGCGTATTACATACAATAACGACCATGAAATTTGGATTTATTACATCTATGAAAAAATTTCTCAGCCTTCTAAAAAAGAGCATACGAATGAATTAATTACAAGATATAGCGGTAATATAAGCAACATATTTCCATACAAAGACGAGGAACATCTGTTTTATCAAGAAGGAGAAACTTTTAAATTTATAGAATTGGATAATAGGGATAAAGTAAACATTTTCGATGTTTTGAAATTGGAAGGTGATAATATTTTTTATTCAAAAGAAAATAATTCTATCTACTACACTAAAAACAATAAGTTAATACAAATTGAATTAAATTAGGACTCTCTCACTTTTCCGCCTCGTCGACAGAGGACTGCGACAAGAAAGCGCACAATTCGCCGGAGTCCTCTGCTGAGAGACTCCAGCGAGGCAGAAATGAGAAAGTCCTATATAGAATACACTGCATTAATTGCTATGCTATGCATAACAATTTGACAATATATCTCCAACCTAAAAACCGCTTATTAATTAAGCGATTTTTATTATATAATTTTCTTGAATTATGAAATAATTTCAATTTTATCTTTTCTTCCACTGTGGGGCTCTTCTTGCTTTTTTGAGCCCTGGTTTCTTCCGTTCAACTTTTCTTGGATCTCTTGTTAGAAAACCATTCGCTTTAAGTTCTGTTTTATAATCCTCATTCATTTTCAATAACACTCTGGAAATTCCTAGTCTGATAGCTTCCGCTTGCCCGTTTAGCCCACCACCAAGAACTTTGGCAGATATATAAAATTTATCTTCTAGCTTCAATAATTTCAATGGAGAATAAACTTTTTCAATAAGAATATTATTGTCTGAGAAATAACTTCTATAATCTTTATCGTTTATCGTAATTCCGCTTTTTTCTATTTTTCCGTCATAAACTCTAACCTTTGAAATAGCAGATTTTCTTCTCCCTATTGCATAAGTATATTTTCTATTATTCTTTTTTTCTTCTTTTTCTTCAGTCATAATGTTAGCAATATTTTATAGTGTAGTGATATTATTTTTAATTTCTTAATCCACTTTGTCATTTCGAAATGAAACGGAGTGAAATCCCAATCTTCATTGGGATAAACTCCGTGGAATGAGAAATCTCTAAATTCTATTAAACAAACAAAAGAGTTATGTTTATAAAATTTTCAGATCTTTC
>CAZBCK010000024.1:8522-14862 GCA_964490635.1 uncultured Candidatus Saccharibacteria bacterium
CTTATCCTCATACGGGTGCTTGCCATCCTTATAAACTTTCAATCTTTTCATCATTTCGTTTCTCAGTTTATTTTTCGGCAACATCCCAAAAACCGCATCTTCTATAACCTTTCTGGAATCTTTTTTAATCTGATTCCCTAAAGTAATTTCCTTCATTCCACCCATATATCCGCTATAATGATAATAAATTTTACCATCTTTTTTATTTCCAGTATATTTCAAATCGTCTGAATTAACAACAATAACATAGTCTCCCTCGTCAAGATGCGGAACAAAACTCACTTTATTTTTCCCCCTCAAAAGAACCGCAATCTTTGAAGCCATTCTCCCAAAACTTTCTTCTCGTGCGTCAAAAAGATGCCAGTTTCTTTTGATTGATTTATTTTCTTTATTATTATTTATCATAATTATACAAATGATTATACAAATTCTATCACCGACATTTCCGCTATATCCCCTTTTCTTTCCTCAATCTTTATAACTCTTGTATATCCGCCGTTTCTTTCTTTATATTTTTTAGAAATATCTTTAATAAGTTTTTTAGCAGCTTGATCGGCTATTTTGCTATGCACTGCTTTGGCTGATGAGAGATTTTGTTTTTTCGCGATAGTTATTAATTTCTCCACATATACGGAAAGCTCCTTGGCTTTTGCCGTTGTTGTCGTAATTTTTTCCTGCAAAATAATAGCCTCAGCCAAATGTTTAAGCAATGCTTTTCTTTGTGATTTACTTCTTTTAAATTGTCTTCCTTTTATTCTATGTTTCATATATTTTATTGCCCCCTTGATAAAGGAGAATTAGAGATGGTTTTAAAAACAGGTAAGATTATAATTATAAAAGAAAGTTGAAAGATGTTTTAATCTCTCAATCTTAAATTTACAATTCTGTGTTTTTTCTTTCAACCCCTCCTAATCTCCCCTTATCAAGGGAGAAGCTGTATTAATTAAATATTCTTCAAAGTCAGTCCCAATTTTCCTAGCGATTTTTTAATTTCTTTTACGCCTTTATCACCAATCCCCGGCAGTTCTTTTAAATCGTCGTCAGATTTTTTAACAAGTTTTCCTATTATTTTTATCTTACTTTCACTTAACGCTTTTAATGTTCTTGACGATATATTTAGGTCTTCAATCTTAGTTTTTAAAACATCAGATTTTTTCTTTTCACGATCTTCTTTTGCAGATTCTTTTTCTTTGATTATTTTTTTAGATGATTCTATTTCTGCTAATTTTTCTTCTTTTGCCTTTTCTTCTTCAACTTCTTTTTTTTCTTCCTCAATCTCTTTTACCACTTCCTTAAACAAATTGAAGTGACCCACAAGCAATCTCGCTGCTTCTTTAAACGCCTTCTTAGGTGTCATACTGCCATCTGTTTCTATCTCAAGCGTCAATTTATCATAATTAGTCATTTTCCCGACACGCATATTTTCAACTTTATAGTTTACTCTTTTAATAGGAGTAAAAATAGCATCCATTGCGATATTTTCTATTTCCAAATTATTCTTATTCTGATATTCAATTGGCATATATCCGATTCCTTTTTCAACTTGAACTTCAAGTTCCAGCTTTCCACTCTTCTCTGTTACTGTAGCTATATATGCATCTTTGTCAACAACCTCAACATCGTTTGTAGTTTTAATTTCAGATGCCCTTACTTCTCCTTCTTTGTTTGACTTTAGCGTTAGTTTTACAGGATCATCAGAAAACATTTTAAACTTAATCTTCTTAAGATTGAGTATTATTTCAACAACATTTTCCATCACGCCTGGAATACTTGAGAACTCATGTTCAGTTCCTTTTATTTTGACAGCGGTAATAGAAGCTCCGGTTAAACTTGAAAGAAGTACTCTCCTAAAAGCGTTTCCGATTGTCGTACCATAACCGGGATAACAGGATTTGATCTCAAAAACAGCCATGTTTCCTTTTTGTTTTATTATTTTTGGCTTCTCCGGCAATGTTATTTTTCGCATATTTTTGTATTAAATTGTTATATTTAGAACATACGCATTTGGAGTGTTGAACTCCGCTATCACTACACTCTACACTCCATAAGTTAAATAAGATTGAAACGCATAAGTCCTAAAATTATTAAATTACTAAATTGTCACTGCAATCTGTTATTATAATATATACATATAACAATTCAGCAATTTAACAATGTGACAATTTAACAATTTACTTAATTTATGTCTTAGAATAAAACTCTATTACCAAATGAATATTAGCATTAACATCAATCTCATCTCTTGCCGGCGAAGCAACAATTTTCCCCTGAAATTTTTGATAATCCAAAACTAGCCACGAAGGAGTTTGACGATCTTTTAAAGAATCCTTTATATTTTTGAAATAATCTTCCTTTCCGTTTTTCACTGATACAACATCTCCTTCTTTGGTAAGATAGGAAGCTATATCCACTTTTTTTCCATTTACCAGAAAATACCCATGATTAACCAACTGTCTTGCTTGATTTCTTGAACTTGCAAGCCCGGAACGGTAAACAACATTATCCAATCTTCTTTCTAGTAAACTTAATAGCAAATTCCCGGTATTTCCCTGCGTTCGGCTTGCCATATCATAATATTTTCTAAACTGTTTTTCAAGTAACCCATAGGTTCTTTTTATTTTCTGCTTCTCTCTTAATTGAGTCCCATATTCCGATAGACCGATTCTTCTTGCTTGCCCATGCTGACCGGGCGCATATGCTTTTTTTATCATCGCACATTTCACACTAAAACAGCGCTCTCCTTTCAGAAAAAGCTTTTCTCCTTCTCTTCTACATTTTTTACATTTCGGACTTAAATCTCTAGCCATAATAATTCAGTTAAAAGTTTATAAAGTTTATAAAGTTAAAAGTCTACACCAAATCCCATTTCACAAACTTTCTGCTTTATGGACTTTATAAACTTTTAACTATATTTATACTCTTCTCGGTTTCGGCGGTCGACAACCATTATGCGGAATAGGAGTTACATCTGTGATAGAAACAATATTTAACCCACCGGAAGCAATTGCTCTAATTGCTGATTCTCTTCCACTTCCAATTCCTCTAACAAAAATGTCAACTTCTTTAAGCCCTATTTTCTTCGTTCGTTCCAACAAGGAGCTAACTATACTTGTTGCAGCATACGGAGTAGCTTTTTTGGCACCTTTAAAACCCAAAAGTCCCGCGCTAGACCAATCAATAACACTACCATTCAAATCAGTCAAGGTTACGATTGTATTATTATAAGTTGACTTAATATGAGCTTGTCCCTTTACAATGTTTCTTCTCTTTGGCTTCTTAGATGTTTTACTCAAGCCCTTTTTCTTTGAGCCCTCTCCCGTTTTGCTGCCAATTGTTATTACTCTTCTTTTTCCCATTTTATTAAAATTAGAATTTTGAATTTTGAATTTTGAATAATTTTAAGACTTCCTTGTTATCACCTCGCTGTAGTCTCTTAGCAAAGGACTCTGGCAAATCGCACTTGCTCGTCGCAGTCCTCTACTGAAAGACTACGACAGGGCAGGAAATTTTGAATAAATTTTTAAAAGTTTCAGATACTATTTAAATTCCATATTTTATGTCTTTCCTGCTAATTTGATCTTCCCGCTTCCTGCTGTTCTTCTTATATTTCCTCTGACAGTCCTGTTATTTGTTTTTGTTCTTTGTCCTCTGGAAGGCAACCCCTTTGAATGCCTTGTTCCCCGATAACATCCGATCTCTTTCAATCTTTTTATATTCATCATTACAATTCTTCTCAACTCGCCCTCAACTTTATACTCACTTTCAATAATTTTCTGAACTTTACCAACTTCTTCCGATGTAATATCTTTTGCTCTTTTATTATAATCAATTCCAGCTTCATCCAAAATTTTTCTACTTGAAAAAAGACCTATTCCTTTTATATAAGTTAGAGCGAATTCTATTCTTTTCTCTTCTGGTAAGTTGACACCTAAAATTCTTAGCATAAATTTATATTATCCTTGTCTTTGCTTATGTTTCGGATTAGAGCAAACGACATAAACCCTCCCTTTACGCCTTACTATCTTGCACTTATCACAAAATTTTTTAACCGAAGATCTTACTTTCATATTTCTAAAATTTATAAATAGCAACTGGTGGTATTTATTATAATTAATTGTTTTTCGTAAGTACCAACCAGCTTCAATAAATTACTATAAATTACAATCAGTTATTTTATCCCCTCTTCACAATTCTCCCTTTCGTTAAATCATAGGGACTCATCTCAACGATAACTTTATCGCCCGGCAATATTTTTATATAATGCATTCTCATTCTTCCCGAAACATGAGCAAATAATTCATGCCCCTCGTCAATTTTCACTTTAAATTTTGTTCCAGGTAATGTTTCAATAACAGTTCCTTCTACCTGCACTATTTCCTTCATAAATAATTTGTAAACAAAACAACAACTAGAGCTATTACCTAGCCTTGCCTAACATTTATTAAACTTGTCTAAATTAGTTATATTAATCAACTAAATTTAATCATACTTCTCCATACTTTAACAGTTTACTACATATAATTATTTTGTCAACTGTAATTATTGTTTTGTAATTATTGTTTTGCCTTTTTATTTTTTAAATGTGTTCACATTTTATATTTCCCTTTGTTTAATGCTTTCTATATTTGCAAAATTAGAAAAATAAAATATAGATTTATTTTTTCTTTGGTCACATCTTTTATTTACTGCGTGTCACAATTCTTTGTGGAAAGATTGTAATAGAGAGCACCCCATCTTCCCTTGTCCAAAACAACGGTTCTTCATTTTCAGGATAAACATCACGAATAATCCAGCGTCTTAAAGATGAATAATCTTTTTCTGCTGTTTTAGAACCAACCTTCCGATAAACTCTGATAATGACATCAGCGCAAACTCCTCGATCTTCAGGTATATCCCCATTTGGATGCATACGCCGGATCATAAACAACCTTGTGATTGATACGTTCTAGCGTAGCGTCAACAAGCTTCACCCTAAATTCTTTTTCTTCATCAGTTAAATTTTGCCAAGCAGGTAAATCATAGGCAGAACTTCGTGTTGTTAGACTACCGGTTTTTACATAGTTAAAAAAAAGAATACACTGGAAAAAAATAGCGTTACTAGTATTAGGAAAACTATAATCGCTGCTTTTCCGGAAATCATTTTTTTATTCTTATTCTCATCTCATAATCAATCTGCTCTATTTTTTTCAAATTATTTTTTGCCTGGTCATATTTGGTACGCAAATAACCGACCATATCAAATTCCACCAGTTCAGCCATAATTTCATTAATGGCTCTTTTTATTTTTTTTACTTCATCCAAATTTCTATCAGCCGCATCATTGACTGCTTTACGCGCCAGTTCACCGGTTAGATCACAGATGCCTCCCAAATAAGCAATAGGATCCAGATCAATTTCTTTGATTATATCTATTTTCTTGCCTGTTATAACTGAGTAAAACATCTTTGCTTCCACATACTCTTCAGCTCCCGCCCGATAAGATCCTTCTTCTGAAATTCGCTTGTGACCAAATTTCTTTTTCATTTTCTGAAAAATTTTTTCCGTTTCAATAAGTTTCTTTTCAGCCTTTTGAACATCGCCCCGATGCAAAGCAAAAATTATTCTTTTGGAATTATGTAGCGCAACCCCGGACAGACCGATAATTTGCGTTCTCTCACTTTCTCTTTGGTTATATTCTTTTTTCAATTTTTGGATAAACTTTTTGTTAATCATTGTTTTAGTTTTAATTAATTTAATAGCTATGAGATTTTTACTCCCACGCTTGTAGAAAGAACACAACGGCGGGGATTTTTAATTTTTTAATTTATTCAACCTCTCAACAAGCAAGTAAACTGTTGTTAATGGATTCTTTTTTAAATTAAATCCCCTCAATAATTTCAACCAGTTTTTTTATTGGCAATGATAATTTTTTCTCCTTTCTCTGTCTCAATAATTTTATTTCCCAGATTTTCTTCTATTACATTCTTTACATAACATCTGACAATTTTTATCGATTACCTTTTGCTCGATTATGAGTCTTGCACAACATCTCACAATTTTTAGCGTCTGTTGCGCCACCCTTACTCCAAGCTGACACATGATCGGCATCCATTTCGCTAAAGCTCCATATTTTGCTTTTGTTGGCATCATGCCCCATAGCGCAATGTGGACAATTTGATTTATTTTTAGCTTTTGCGGTTTTTGTTTGTGACGCGTAAACTGATCTTTTGGTTGCTTCATCAAACACGCGAACATTGAGCAGTTTCGTATCAACAGAACCACCAAGTATATATTCAAAAATACCCCTACGATTTTTTATATAAGGATCGGCATAAAGTTTGCGCACTTCAGCGGAAATTTT
>CAZBCK010000025.1:0-14643 GCA_964490635.1 uncultured Candidatus Saccharibacteria bacterium
AAAAAACAGCTAAAACAATTTTATGCCAAACAAAAAAACGAAAAACAAACAAATTGCAGTTTTTGAAGGGCAAAAAGTTCGCCGTTTATGGAGCGAGAAGGAAGAAAAATGGTATTTTTCCGTAATTGATATTATTGCTATTTTGACTGAACAGACTGATTTTAAAAAAGCGAAAAGTTATTGGACAACGCTTAAAAGTCGTCTAAAACAAGAAGGAAGTGAACTGGTCACAAATTGTGACCAGTTGAAAATGTTGGCTCAAGACGGAAAAATGAGAGAAACTGATGTAGCGGATGTAGAAATAATTTTACGATTAGTTCAGTCCGTGCCAAGTCCAAAAGCCGAACCAATCAAACTTTGGCTTGCTAAAGTCGGTTATGAGCGAATGCGGGAAATAAGCGATCCTGAAAAAGCGTTAAATCGCAGTCGGGATTATTGGCAAAAAATGGGGCGGAGCCAGAAATGGATTCAGCAGAGAATGATGGGACAGGAAGTCAGAAATAAGTTAACAGATTATTGGAAAGACAATGAAGTTAAGGAGCGAGACGAATATGCGATTTTGACAAATATTATTCATCAAGAGTGGAGCGATTTATCAGTTAAGGAACATAAAAGTTTAAAGAAATTAAAAACACAAAATTTGCGCGATCATATGTCCGACGCAGAATTAATTTTTACGGCGTTGGCGGAACTTTCCACTCGGCAAATTGCGGAAACAATGAAAACAAAGGGATTGGAAGAAAATAAAACTCCAGCCAAAAAAGGCGGGCGGGTTGCCAAAAACGCAAGAAAAGAGTTGGAGAGCAAAACAGGCAAGAGCGTGGTAAGCGGAGGAAATTTTTTAGGAACAAAAAGCAATAAAAAATTAAAATAAATATGCCTCAACAATTTCTTTACGAACAATTAGATAGCGCTTCAAAATTAGGATTTATTAAAAAAGAAATTCCGAATTTTTTGACGGAAAATTTAAATTCTAATTTTGAACTTCGCGAGTATCAAGAAGAAGCGTTTGGCAGATTTTTTCATTGCTATCATAGCGAATATGAAAACAAAGAATATCCTTTGCATTTTCTTTTCAATATGGCAACCGGTTCGGGAAAAACTTTGATTATGGCTGGCTTGATTTTATATCTCTATCAACAAGGTCATCGCAATTTTTTGTTTTTCGTAAAAAATACAAATATTGTAGAAAAAACAAAAGATAATTTTCTAAATAATTTATCAAACAAATATTTATTTGCTGATAAAACAGTTTTCAATAATAAGCAAGTGCAAATAAAACAAGTAAAGAATTTTGACGGTGTAAACAATCAGGATATTAATATCTGTTTTACAACTATTCAAAAATTGCATATAGATTTACATAATGAAAAAGAAAACGCTATTACTTATGAAGATTTTAAAAAATATGAAGTTGTTTTGTTAGCCGATGAAGCCCATAATTTTCAAGTAAAAACTAAACAAGAGATATTATTAAAAGAATTAGAAAAACCAAACTGGGAAAACACGGTTGAAAATATTTTTAAACAAAATACCGGCAACTTGCTTTTGGAATTTACCGCCACGATGGATTTTTTGAATAAAGATATTGTTGAAAAATATAGAAATAAAATTATTTATAAATATGATTTAAAAGAATTTAGGAACGACGGTTTTTCTAAGGATGTTGAATTGTTGCACACGGACACGGACAAAAAAGAGCGTATCATTCAAGCGATAATTTTAAGCCAATACCGGCAGGAAGTGGCTGGCAAATACGGTATAAATTTAAAGCCGGTTATTCTTTTTAAAGCCCAAAGAACCATCGCTGACTCAGAGGAAAATAAGAAACTGTTTCACGAGATAATTGATAATTTGAAAGCGGGCGATATTAAAAATATCAAAAAGCGAAGCAATGTTGAAGTTTTACAAAAAGCTTTCGGATTTTTTAAAGACAATAAAATAACTAACGCTATTTTGGTTAAGAAATTAAAAGATAGTTTTGCTGAAAATAAAACTTTGAGTGTCAATGAAGAAAAGGAAAAAGAAAAACATCAGTTGCTTTTAAATTCTCTTGAGGATAAGGATAATCAGGTTAGAGCTATTTTTGCAGTGCAGAAATTGAATGAGGGCTGGGATGTTCTTAATCTCTTTGATATCGTTCGACTTTATGAACCAAGAGATGGCAAGAATAATCAGCCTGGAAAAACTACTTTATCCGAAGCGCAATTAATTGGGCGGGGCGCACGGTATTGTCCTTTTAAACTTTCTGAAGCCGATGATAAGTTTAAGCGTAAATATGATAAAAATTTAGATAATGAATTGCGGATTTTGGAAGAATTGCATTATCACAGCCATAACGAATCAAGATACATTTCGGAAATTAAAACCGCTCTTATTGAGGAGGGTATGCTTGATGAGGATGAGGCGGAAGTTGAGTTGAAATTAAAAGAAGAGTTTAAAAAATCCAGCTTTTATAAGTCCGGTTTGGTTTACGCCAATGAAAAGAAAAAGAGAAGTTTTGAAAAAGTAAAACAACTGGCGGATTTGGGAGTTAGCCAAAGAAATATTGTTTTCAGTATTTTATCCGGCACAGGCGTTGAAACACAGGCGTTTGAAAATAAAGACAAAGGACGGGAAATTAAAAAAGACAAAAAAGATATAAGTTTAAAAAATATTGAACCGCATATTATAAAAAATGCTTTAGCCAAGAATGATTTTTATTCTTTTGATTCCCTAAAACATTATTTTCCTAAGCTTGAATCAGTTAATGATTTTATTGGCAAGAATAATTATTTAAACGGACTGTCTATTACTTTTGAAGGCGATAAAAAAGAACTTGATAATTTGAGCAATGAAAATAAATTTTTTGGCGTGCTTGATTTGCTTGCAAAAATTGAAACAGAGATCAAAGGTAATTTAACGGAATACGAGGGATCGGAAGAATTCATTCCATCCTTATTCAATAAAAAGTTTGGCGACAAGAAAATCAAAGTCAAAAAGGATAGCGAACGCTTGAACGGACAAATTGAATTTTTGGAAGATAAAGATTGGTATGTGTTTAACGCTAACTATGGCACGAGCGAGGAAAAGGCGTTTGTTGAGCTGATTGATCGGCAGATAGAAGAATTGAGAAAAAATTATAAAAAGATTTATCTTGTTCGCAATGAAAGACAACTTAAGATTTTTAATTTTAAAGACGGACAAGCGTTTGAGCCGGACTATCTTTTATTTCTGGTTGATAAAACCGGCAAGGAAATTACATACCAGCTTTTCTTGGAGCCGAAAGGGAAACATTTAGCAGAATATGATAAATGGAAAAATGAATTTTTAGAAGAAATTAAAGAAAGATTTAAGGATAAAATTTTAGAATTTTCAAAGTCGCGAAAATATAAAATAATCGGTTTGCCGTTTTATAATCAAGAAACAGAGAATAATTTTAAAGAGAGATTATTTGAGAGTATAAAATAAACTACCGTGTTGGAAAAGAAATACAAAGAAAGTTTCGGCAATAATTATTTCAAGTCAAAGACATTAAGCCAACAGCGACAAAAACCAAATCCATAAAAGTTTGGATTTTATCCGAAAGACACCATAAACAAATTCAACGCGGGGGAAACCTCGCTTTTTTGTTGTTTGTCGATCGCTTGGCGGTTCTTTTTATCTTATATTTGTTCTTTTAAAAAGCAAATTATTCGTTTTTTAAAAATGTTCTTTGCGGTGTGGTTGTGCCTCGGAGTAGAATGCAGGCGGTACGGGGTTGACAATATTTTATAAATGTGATATGCTATTATGTACTAAAAGCTATTTTGCCATAGGATTTAAATTTGCTCAGATGCAACTTAGTTATATCAGATGTAAATGTTTTATTAAAATAATCTGTTAAATTAAAAGGATGTCAAAGAAGAAAAAGAAAATATCAAAAAATAAGCTAGGAATTGATCTGGAGCAACTTGTGTTCGGCATGATTGAAGAACTTTCAAAAAGATCAAAGGATATTGTTGTGAAAAGGTTCAATTTCAACAGAGACGAGAGGGCAAAAACTCTTGAAGAAATTGGCAGTGAATATGAAATAACGAGAGAAAGGGTCAGGCAAATTGAATTTGAAGCGATCTCCAGATTAAAAAGTATAGGTGAAAAACGCAATATTGATAAAGTATTTAAAAGCATTGAAAATAATATCAAGAGCTATGGAGGGATCACGGGGGAGGAAAAAATTACCAACCATCTGTTCGGTGAGAAAAATGATGATAAAATAAATAAGCAAATAACTTTGTTTATTTTGTCATTAGATGATAGAATAAAAGAAACAGCTGAAACAAAGATTCATAAGAAGGTCTATTTTTATGAAGAAGAAAATGTTGAGAGGTTTAAAAATGTGATAAAAGTGATAGAAGAGCATCTAAAAGAGAAAAAAAATAGTGTAAATTTTGATGAGATATTGGAAGTGGCAAGTAGACATTTTGGAAATAAAGGAAAGTTCTCTCCGTTACATTTGGAATCCTATTTGGATGAAAATAAAGTTATTCTTAAAAATATTTTAGGGCAATGGGGGCATACAAAATGGTCTTATATCAATCCGAAGAATGTTAGAGACAAAGCGTATCTATCCTTAAAGAAAAATGAGGAGCCGTTACATTTTATTGAAATAACAGACAAGATAAATGAGTTGTGGCAAGGCAATAGAATTGCGAACAATCAGACGGTTCACAATGAACTTATCAAAGACGACAGGTTTGTTTTGGTTGGTAGAGGAACTTATGCTTTGAAGGAGTGGGGATATAATCCCGGGACGGTTTTAGATGTTATAATAGGATTATTGAAAGAGGATAACGGTGAAATGGAACAAAGCAAAATAGTTCAAGAAGTTTTCAAAAGACGGCAAGTTAAGAAAAATACAATAGTCCTAAATTTGCAGAATAAGAAATACTTTGAAAAATTTCCGAACAAGATTTATAGATTAAGGTAAATAAAACTCGTTGCGCTAGTTTTATTTATTATTTTTACCCTTTAGGATTTCCTCGCTTTTTTGCCCTGTTGTAGTCTCTCAATAAAGGGCTGTAACGAGAAAGCGTGTAATTCGCCGGAGTCCTCTCCTGAGAGATTCTGGCAAGTCAGAAATGAAGAAGCCCTAACATTGCTAAATTGCTACATCATCAAATTGTTATGCATAGTATAATGATTTAATGTTATTAACAAATGTAGCAATTCAACAATTTAACAATGTAGCAATTTAGTTTATGCTGACATTTTCACACATTTTAACTGAGTCTTTTAAAGAGGCGGCGGTTTTTTATTATCATTATTGGTGGTTTTTTACACCGATAGTATTATGGCCTATTTTTGAACTTGCCTGGATAAGTTATATCCAGGAAAAATATTTTAGAAAAATAGAATGGGATTTACTGGAAGTAAAAATATCCAAAGAAATAGAAAAAAGACCGAAGACGATGGAAGAATTTTTTTCAGGAATCTATAGTACTTATGATGTGGTAATAGACACTCTCTATGATATATATCTGGCGGGAATGATAGACATGTGGTTCAGTTTTGAGATTGTTAGCAAGGAAGGTGATATTCACTTTTATATTAGGACACCGAAATTTTCAAGAGAGATGTTGGAATCACAAGTATATGCGGAGTATCCCGACGCTGAAATAAAAGAAGTTGATGATTATGTAACGGATATTCCGGATGATATTCCAAGCAAAGATTATGAATTGTGGGGAACGGATATGACTTTGTTGAAAGAAGACGCCTATCCGTTGAGGACTTATAAGGAATTTGAAGATATGGCATCCGGAGAATTTATTGATCCCGTTTCAAATATTATTGAAGGAGTGAGTAAATTAAACAAAGGCGAACAGATTTGGATTCAGATTCTTGTTAGAGCGACCGGCGATAGTTGGAAAGAAGACGCGAATCGTTTAGTGCTTAAACTTATAGGAAGAAAAGATGGTGAAAAAAAGAAATCATCCAATCCTCTTTCAATTGTAATAGATGAACTTGTTGACTTAGCGAGATATACGATTTTAGGAGCTTTCTCTGTACAGGAACCAAAAGAAAAAACAGATAAAGAAAAATCAAAAGAAGAAGAAGCAATCAGTATGATGCTTCATCTTTCTCCCGGGGAAAAAAATATTGTGACGGCTATTGATGAAAGTACCAAAAAACCCGGATTTGAAACGGATATTAGATGGATTTATCTGGCGAAGAGGGATGTTTTTAATAAGATTAAAGGCAATGCAATTGTCTTTTCTTATTTTACCCAATTTGGTTCGCAGGATTTGAATGCTTTAATCCCTGATTCAAAGACGAAAACAAGCGCCTATTACTTTCTAACAGAAATAAGAAAAGCAATGAGAAAAAGAAAGATATTAAGAAAATATAAAAGAAGAGAATTTGATGAAAAAGGGTTTGTCTTAAACACTGAAGAGCTGGCAACAATATTTCATTTTCCAACTTTTGAAGTTAGAGCGCCTGTCGCGCCGCGTATTGAAGCAAAGAAAGGAAAGCCGCCGACGGGATTGCCAGTATAGAATTTAACACGGATTGATTGAAAAAGAAAAAGCGACCATTCAAAATTTTGTAATTTAAACTGGACAAAATGCTTAATTTTTTGTAGTATTTAAGTGTGAGTAATAATTTAATCTAAATATGAAAAAAAGAAATATAATAATCATAATAGTTTTAATGCTGGCTGTTGGTGCTTATGCAGTCTACGGTTTTACGAAAAAGTCAGAGCCGAATTATACAACGGTGAAAGTTGTCAAAGGAGAGGTTTTGCAAACGGTTTCTGCAACGGGAATGGTTGAAACGGAAACAAAGCTTGATCTGCGTTTTGTAAATTCAGGAAGAATAAAAGAGATAAATGTTAAAGTTGGCGACCATGTTGAAGAAGGCAAGATTCTGGCAAGGTTGGATACCAATCAGCTTGAATCTCAATTAACAAGAGCAAAAGCAAGTTTAAATGCCGCGATCGCTAATCTGAATAAGATATTGGAAGGCGCGACTGTTGAAGATATCAGAGTGTCAGAAACTGCAGTTGAAAACGCGCAGATCGCTCTTAGCAATGCTCAGATAAATTTCATAGATACCAAAGCAAGCGCGGAAAAAGATATTGCCAACGCGCAGGCATCTGTTGCTAACGCGCAGGTTGCTCTTGATAGCGCCAACCAAAGTTTGGCGAACACGGAAATTTCAAATGAAAATAATTTAAATCAGGATTATGATGATGCTTGGAACACAATAAATTCTTCATTGTTGACTGCCTACAATTCTCTTGATACCAATCAAACGGTTCTTGATGATGATGACGCGCAAAGTACGTTAAGTAAGAAAAATTCCCAGTATTTAAATGATTCATCTCAAAGTAAAGCGATTGCCAGTAATTCATACGATAGCGCTAGAAATTATACGGACGGTATTAGCGCAGATTTGACCCATGAAAATGTTAATCAGGCGTTGGTTGAATCAAAAAACGCTTTGGAGAATATTAGAATTACCTTAAACGATACTACAAATATTCTTAGTGCGACGTTTACTTGTTCCGATCTTTCACAAGCGGAACTTGACGCTTTGAAACTGAGCATTTCTACCGCCAGAACAAATACCAATACGGCTATTACAAGCGTAACCACGGCGCAACAAAATATCTCAACCCGGAAAGTTGCCAATCAGACAAATCTTGATAATGCACAGGCATCGGTAAATTCCGCGGTAAGCTCTTTGAGTTTGATAGAACAATCATTATCAGCAGTCCAAGTGGCGGCTGACACAAAAATAAATGTGGCAGAAAATGCAGTTCGATCAGCAGAAGGATCTTTAAAACAGGCGCAAGATCAGCTAGCGTTTAAAAAAGCCGGACCAAGGTCAACAGATGTTTTGCTATATAGAGCGCAAGTTCAGGAAGCGCAGGCAAATATAGATTTGATCCAAAACCAAATAGGAGATTCAATTTTAACTGCTCCACAAGATGGCATGGTAACAGAAATTAATAGTGAGATTGGAGAAATAGCATCATCATCAGCGATTTTTCTTTCTATTATCGCCACGGATAATTTTGAAATAAAATCTAATATTTCTGAAGTTGATATCGCGAAAGTAAAAATTGACGATGAAGTGAAAATTACGTTTGACGCTTTTGGAGCAGATAGAATATTTAAGGGAAGGATTACAGAAATAGATCCGGCGCAGACAGAAATCTCAGGTGTAATCTATTATAAGATCACAGCTACATTTGTGGGAAACTCTGAAATAGTTAAACCGGGAATGACTGCCAATCTTGACATTATGGCTGCTAAAAGGGATAATGTTCTTATAATTCCTTTTCAAGCGCTTAAAGATAAAGATGATCAAAAATATGTGCAGATTTTGAAAAATAATACAGCAAGAGATGTTTTTGTGGAAGTCGGACTAAAAGGAGATGTTAATTTGGAAATAACAAATGGTTTAACAGAAGGGCAGGAGGTAGTCACATTTGTGGAAGAATAAAAAAGAAGTTCATAAAGTTTATAAAGTAGAAAGTTCATAAAGTTTATTAATCAATAACTTTCAACTTTATACTTTATAAACTTTTAACTTCGCCCGGGCGTGTAGCTCAGCTGGTTAGAGCGTTTCTCTGATAAGGAAAAGGTCCCTGGTTCGAGTCCAGGCACGCCCACAGGAAGAATTTATAAAGTAGAAAGTTAGAAAGTTTATAAAGTTGGTAAATCAATAACTTTTTATTTTATAGTTTTATGAACTTTTAATTTCGTGGGCCCGTAGCTCAGTTGGCTAGAGCACTTGCTTTGCACGCAGGGGGTCGCAGGTTCGAATCCTGTCGGGTCCACCCCTATTCATTTCAACATTTTAACAAGATTTTTTAGATTTTGTAGTTTTTATGATGTTATACTAATTTGCTAAAATAATTTCATTATTTTTGTTATTCCCGCGAAGGCGGGAGTCCAGTAAGTCTCAGTAAACAATGATTCTCGTATAATTTTTTTAATTTGCAAAAGTGAAATTATTAAAACAAGTTAGTATATATGAAAAGATAAAATAAGTTTATACAATTTGTTAACATGCTAGCATGCTAGCATGTTAAAATTTTCTGCTCTAGCTATTTGTTCTAAAGTTTGTTATAATTATGTTATGTTTTTAACGATGATATAATAATATAAAAAATAAAAAATAAATAAAATAAAAATTGAAAGGAGGTGGGAAAATGCAATATTATTTAATGTCTGACTATTATTGGATGATGCTTCAGATCATGCTTAATTTTTATCGTTCTTTGTTCTCGGGGGGAATGGTAACGGCTGTAATCATTTTGATTCTTGGAGCAATTTTTGGTGTTGAGCTTGGAAAAGTTGCAAGAAAATTGGTTAAAAAACTTGGAGTTGATAAAATTTTTGATTTGGTAGGCGTAAAAGGATTTCTTAAAAAAGGAGGAATTAAGTTTTCAGTTGCCGGTTTGACAGAATGGATTGTTAAATGGTTCGTTGTTTTGTTCTCTTTGATGATGGCAGTTGATTTTTTGGGATTTCCGCAAGTATCAGAATTTTTGTCAAGAATCTTGAATTATATTCCAAACTTAATTGGCGCAATAGCTGTTCTTACCATTGGAATGATTATCGCGCAAATGGTATATGAAGCGATAAAAGGGAGTTCTGAAGCTACCGGAATTAAAGCGTATAGTTTAGTCGCGTCTGCGGCAAAATGGATAATAATCGTAATTACGGGACTTGTTGTTCTTGAACAAGTTGGAATTCAAACGGCCGTTTTGCGGATTTTTGCCGGAGGATTGTCTTTGATGATTGCCTTGGCAGGGGGGTTAGCGTTTGGTCTCGGAGGGCAATATCGCGCGAAAGAACTATTGGACGAAATTAAAGATAAAGTTTCAAAGAAATAGTTAAGCCAATAAAAACAGAATACTTTTGTTTTTAGCGCTAAAGATGCAAGTGTTTGTTTTTTTAAAACGGTATATTAGTATGCCGTTTTAATTTTGGAAACGAAAAGTTTATTTTACTTGTTTGACCACTGACTATTCCCGTCTCGCTGGAGTTTCTCAGTAGAGGATTCTAGCGAATTGCGCGCTTTTTCCTGTAGGGAACAGGCATGCCTGTTCCCTACATAGAGACTGCGATGGGACAAAAAAAGCAAGGAAGTCCTGAACCTGTTTTACTTGTTTGACCACTGACTATTTTTGTGCTAATTTAAGTATATTCTGAGAATTTTATTTGGTAATATCAACACACATGAAAATAAAAGCTGTAAAACCGAAAATTTGGAACTTTGAAGTTGTGAAAGGAGAAGACGCTTGGAAGGAAGTTGTTTATTCAGCAAGAATGAGTGGGGTGCCACCGACTGTTTCAGGAGAGGATGTTTTTAAAATGATTGTCAAAAATGATTACGGTTCAGCTTTGGAACATATTATTATAAAATTTGATATTCAAATGACCAAGGGAAACGCGCCAGAACTTTTAGAACATCGGATGGCAAGTCATTCTGGCTATTCAACGCGATATATTAAGGCAGATGAGGGAGTTGGAAAAAAAGAACCGGTTTATGAAATAGTTATCCCGTTGCATTTACTGAAAGAAGATTCTGAATATAAAAATTCAAATAAAATAATTTTTTTGGAAAAAATCAAACAAAGTATTGAAACTTATGAAAAATTTATAAACGGTGGAGTTCCAAGAGAGTCAGCTCGATATATGCTACCATTTTGTCAGGCGGTTGGAATTTATCATTTTACAATTAATCTAAGGTCGCTCTTGAATTTTCTTTCTTTACGGCTTTGTGTAAGGACTTCGCCAGAAATGAGATGTCTTGCTACGCAAATATATTTTAATTTGGCAAAAAGAATGTCGATTGTTAGAGGTATGGTTGGCTGTCGAGGATTTACTAAAAGTCTTTGTCCGGAAGCAAATGTCACAGGAGTACGAATGGGAAAACAACATCCTTTCTATCCCCCTTGCCTTTTTAAAAATCCAAGCTCCGATATTTTTATTCCAACTCATAAGGAATTAAGAGAAGGAATAAGTGTTGGAAAATTCAACAAAGAAAAAGCGGTTGCGGCGCAAGAGAAAATTTTTGCGAAGTGGGCGAAGTGGGAAGGGGAATAAGAATTTATCAAAATGAAAAAATACTCATCAAAAAAATGTTCAAAAGGAAAAACGGGGTATCGGACGCCGAGCGTTTTTCAAGGAGTTGCGGATGATAAAAATAAAAAGAGCAAGGCTGGAAAAAATAAAAACAAATGAAAGATATTAAAGATTTAAAATTAAACTTTCTGATTCAAACGATTATCGTTTTTTTGGTTATGTCGTTTCTTTCTCTGGCAACGGCGAATACAATGATTACCGGCAAGGTCGCATACACTTCCGAACCGGTTCATTCCGTTTATGTTCCTCCGCCTCCGATTTCATCTCCCGCGCCACCGTACGAACCCGCTAAAATTGATATACTTCAATTTTTAGTGGCATTTTTTATAGCTACTTCTCTAATGTTGCTGTTTCTGAAATTTTGCAAAGGAAAGTTTTTATTTGAATTCTTTTTTTCCGGGGCCGTTATTTTTGGCGCGCAGGGACCATTCGGAATTTTATTTGAAAAAACCGGCGCTTTTTTTATTGCTGTCGCTATTGTTATTTTGAGATTTGCTTATCCGAGGATTTGGACGCAAAATCTGGCGATAATTTTTGGAATTGCCGGAATTTCCGCCAGTTTGGGAATGAGCGTTAAACCGCTAATGGCACTTTCAATAATAGTTTTGCTTTCAGTTTATGATGTGGTCGCTGTTTATAAAACGCGGCATATGATCAAGCTTTTTAAGGGAATGGCAAAAAAGGGAGCCGTGCTTGCTTTAATTATTCCAAAAAGTTTCCCAAAATGGTCTGGCAGATTTGAAATAATCCGATCTAAAAACGAAAATGAATTTGTTTTTCTCGGAACGGGTGATCTGGCTTTACCATTGCTTTTTGCAGTGTCCGTTTTTTCTCTCGGTGTTCAATTTTCTCTGGCAATAATTCTTGGCGCGGTTGTCGGTTTTATCGCAGACCATTTGATTTTTATAACCCAAAAAGAAAAAAAGCCGATTCCGGCTCTTCCTGCGATAGCGTTTTTTTCCATAATGGGATATTTTGTTGGATTTTATTTATAGGATAGATTTATGCCAAACGAAAAATTTATAAATATCGCTTTGAGAAGAATTAATATTTTGAAAAAGTTTTTAGCAAGCGGTTTAAAATTGGTTATTTTCAGATCGTATTGGAAAAATAAAATAATAATGAACATTTTTGTCTGGAGCTGTTTAATGAATATTTCTCTTTGGGTGTTCCTTTTTAAAAACCAAAGAAATTCTGATCTCCCGATAATTTTACACTACAATCTATTTTTTGGAGTTGACTATCTTGGCGGATACAACGAAATTTATTTGATACCCGCTGTTGGCGCTATTATAATTATTATAAATACGGTTTTAGGCTATTTATTGTATGAAAGAGAAAGGCTGGCCTCCTATTTTTTAGCCTTTAATATTTTTATAGTTCAAATATTTTTATTGCTTGCCGGTTATTTGATCGTGGAGATAAATTTGTAGAGTTGACATTTTTTATTTTCTTTCTCTTATCTCCCGATCAGCCTGCTCAAGGGAACTGACAATATCATCAAGATTTCCTTCCAGAACACTTTCAATTTCATGCCAGCTTTTTTTGATTCGGTGATCCGTAATTCTGTCTTGCGGAAAATTATAAGTTCTTATTTTCTCGCTACGGTCTCCCGTTCCGATCTGGCTGCGGCGCGCGTCTTTTTCTTTCTTTGCTTTTTTTTCTTCTTCCAAAACCAAAAGTCGCGATCGCAGAATTTGCATTGCCTTGTTCTTATTTTTCAGCTGCGATTTTTCGTCTTGGCAGGACACGGTTATTTCTGTTGGTAGATGCGTTATCCGAACAGCGGAGTCAGTTGTATTGACACTTTGTCCTCCGGGACCGGAGGAGCGAAAAATATCAATTCTAATTTCCTCAGTTTTTATTTTTAGTTCCGTTTCTTTAGCTTGAGGAAAAATAGCAACAGTAATAGTTGAAGTATGAACGCGTCCTTGTTTTTCTGTTTTTGGTATTCTCTGAACACGGTGTACCCCGCTTTCATACTTCATTTTTGAATAGACATTATTTCCGTTTATTTCAAAGATAATTTCTTTAAACCCGCCGATCGTTGATTTATTTGAATTCAAAACAACTGTGCGCCAATTTTGTTTTTCCGCAAATTTTACATACATCCGGAATAACTCGGCGGCGAAAAGTCCTGCTTCATCTCCCCCCGCTCCGGCGCGAATTTCAACCAGAATATCTTTTTTGTCTTTTGGATCTTTCGGGATTAATAATAATTTTATCTCTTTTTCAAGTTTATTCTTATTTTCCAAAAGTTCCTCGTTTTCTTCTTTTGCCAGAACATTTAATTCTTCATCCTCATCTTTTTTTATTATTTCGTTATTTTCTGTAATACTTTTTTCAATTTTCAAAAAACTTTCATATTTATCTACAATTTCTTTAAGCCCCGCCTGTTTTTTGCTCAATTTTTTTAATTTTTCCAAATCAGAAACCACCTCAGTTTTACCGAGCTCTTTTGTAATTTCAACATATTCCTTTTTTATTTTTTCCAGTTCTTTTTCCATGGATTTTATTTTTAGGGTTGGCACACTATAAAATTGTAATTCCTGCGGAGCAGGAATCTAAGTGAAAATTTGTCAGACATTATTTTAGGATGAATGTCTTATTAAATAAATTAGCAGTGGTATCTTGGCATTTTAATTGTTGTAGTGATATTCTAAGAGAAGATATTGTGTCTAGATTCCCGCCTGCGCGGGAATGACAAATATGTAAATTGCAAATTCTTTATTCAATTAACAACAGCTCTGTCCAATTTATATATAAAGAATATAAATCAGACAGAGCTGTCAATTTACTAAAGCTATTTTTTGTCTGTCTTTTTCTCACTTTTTACTTTCTTAGCGCTTTTTGTTTTCTTATCGTCTTTTACTTTACTTTTCTCATCCGCTTTTTTCTGTGATTTTAATATTCTTTTTTCTCTTTTAGAAACGATCTTTTCTTTCTTCTTGCCAAGCATTTTCTTAAATCGATCAACTCTTCCTGTTGAGTCAACTATTTTTTGTTTCCCTGTATATACCGGATGACAAACATTGCAAACCTCAACATTTATTTCAGGTATTGTTGCTTTTGTTTCAAAAACATTTCCACAAACGCATTTTACAACGCATTTGCCGTATTTTGGATGAATATCTTTTTTCATACTTAGTATATTATTAAACTTAACCGCATTTTGATAACTCTCAATGCAAATACATTCTATCAAAGAAATCCGGTTTTGGCAATGGGTAGCATTGTTTTAGATATAATGATTGTTAAAAGTATTTTTTCAAAAATAAAAAAACAGGGCGGGGATTCAATCCTCCGTCCATAATGCTTTGTTGGAGTTGAGTGAGTTTACTTAACTTCCAGGCTCCCGGTTACTCTTTCGTGGATTTTCCAATAATAATCATCTGCTAGCTGTCTTCTTCTAATTGGAGTTAATCTGGTGTTTTTATGAATTACCATAGTTATTGTTTATTCTTAATGGATTATATCTTCTATTTTAATCCAAAAGTATAAACAACGCTATTATATC